>JAFQDY010000084.1 GCA_017399325.1 Oscillospiraceae bacterium | reverse complement strand
CATCATCACCTCGGGCCAGTGGACCATAGGCGCAAAGGCAAAGGTCAAGGTGTGCTTACCTAAAGAAAGCGTGCCGAAATTCTCCACTTCCAATGTGTTTTCCAGCGTCAAAGCAGGGAAGAACTGGGCGATCATACCGAATGTCTTGGCGTTGGCAACCACGGTCGCCTGGGGGTAGGCGTTCATAAAGGCGTCGATAGAACCTGCGTGGTCAGGCTCCATATGCTGAACGACCAGATAGTCGGGCTGACGGCCGCTTAGCGCCTTGTGGATATTTTTCAGCCACTCGTCGGTCTTGGTGGCATCGATGGTGTCCATAACCGCCACTTTCTCGTCCAAGATCACATAGGAATTGTAGGCCATACCGTTGGGGACAACATACTGCCCCTCAAACAGATCCACATCGTGGTCATTGGCACCCACATAAAAAATGGTCTCGGTCACTTGCTTTAACATAGGGATTTCCTCCTTTAAGGCACTTTTTCCTTTTATCTGGCAATAGCATAGCAGATTTTTCCCTGTTTGTCAATAAGAATGATTCTTATTCTCAAACTTTTTCTTGACATTTTTCCCTGCCTGTGTATACAATATTGTAAAAGAAAGGAGCGATCCTATGCAACTGGTTTTACTCACCGCCCTTGGCGTTGGCGGCGCAACGGTCTTCGGCACGGTCCTGGGCTTTTTATTCAAGAATATCTCCCACAAATTCAGCGACATCGTTTTGTCCTTTGCCGCAGGCGTGATGCTGGCGGCGGCAGTGATGGGCCTTGTGCTGCCTGCGCTGGATTATGGCGGAAAATTCGGTCTTTTGTATGCCGTAACGGGCATTTTTGCCGGGGCGCTCTGCGTGAATCTGTTTGACCGCCTTGTGCCCCATTTGCACCGGTTAAGCGGCACTGATAACGAAGATCACCCGGAAACAACCGCCAAGCGGAATAAGGTCCTTTTGTTCGTGGCCGCCATTGCCATTCACAATCTGCCCGAGGGCATTGCCGCCGGCGTTGGTTTCGGCTCCGGCAACACCGCCGAGGCCCTGACGGTGGCAGGCGGTATCGCCCTGCAGAACATTCCCGAAGGTATGGTCATCATCGGGCCCATGCTGGCGGCGGGCATTCGCCCCAGACGGACATTCTTAACGGCAGCCGCCACGGGGCTTGTGGAAGTCATCGGCACACTGCTTGGCTATTTTGCGGTCAGTTTGTCGGCGGCGATCTTACCGTTCGCTTTGGCCTTCGCAGGGGGTACCATGCTCTATGTGATCAGCGACGAGATGATCCCCGAGACCCACGCCCACGGCGCCCAGCGGGGCGCAACTTACGCCCTTCTGGCAGGCTTCTGTCTGATGCTTTTGTTCGATGTGCTGCTAGGCTGAAAGAATGCAAAGTGCAAAATGAATGTGTCGCTCTGCGACGAATATAAATGTAGGGGACGGCCCCCTGGACGTCCCGCAACAACATCGTTCCGACGGGCTGTCGTAGGCGCCAGCCCCTACAATTCTTAATTCTCAATCTCCCTCCCTTGTGCAAAGGGAGGGTTTTTATAATTATTTCTCCTCGTTCATAAAATTGTCTATTATTTTCGGTGCAGATGTGTTATAATGATTAAAATTATGCCCACAAGGAGACCGTTATGGGACTTATTTCCAAAATGTTCGGCACCCGTTCGGAACGGGAGATCAAAAAAATCCAACCCATCGTGGATCAGATTCTGGCTCTGGAGGAGCAGTACAAGGCTCTCACCCAGGAGCAGTTGCAGGGAAAAACCGCCCTTTTTAAGGCGCGTTTGGCCAACGGTGAAACCCTGGATGACCTGCTGCCCGAGGCCTTTGCCGCCATTCGGGAGGCCGCCTGGCGTGTGCTGGGTATGCGCCCCTATCCTGTGCAACTCATCGGCGGCATCGTTCTGCATCAGGGCCGTATCGCGGAAATGAAAACCGGCGAAGGCAAAACTCTGGTTGCCATTTTGCCCTGCTACTTAAACGCCCTGACCGGCGAGGGCGTCCATGTGGTTACCGTCAATGACTACCTTGCCACCCGCGACTCTCAATGGATGGGAAAGGTATACCGTTTTATGGGCCTTTCCGTGGGCTTGGTCGTCCCCGGAATGACACCTGCCGAGCGTCGGGAGGCCTACGCCGCCGACATCACCTACTGCACCAACAACGAACTGGGTTTTGACTACCTGCGTGACAATATGGCCATCTACAAGTCCGAACTTGTCCAGCGGGGACACGCCTTTGCCATCGTGGACGAGGTGGACTCGATCCTCATCGACGAGGCAAGGACCCCCCTGATCATCTCCGGCAAGGGCGAGGACTCCTCCAAACTCTATGAAATGGCCGATTCTCTGGTTGCCTCTATGCGGAAACTGGTCTTTGCCAAGACCGACGAAAAGGAAAATCAGGACGATTACGACTGCGATTATATTGTAGACGAAAAATCCCGCTCTGTTTCCTTAACTGCCACGGGCATTGCCAAAGCGGAGAAATTCTTCGGCCTTGAGAACCTGGCAGACCCCGAAAACGCCACAATTTCCCACCATATCAATCAGGCCATGAAGGCCCGTGGCATTATGAAACGGGACATCGACTATGTGATCAAAGACGGGGAAATCATCATTGTTGACGAATTCACCGGCCGATTGATGTATGGCCGCCGGTACAACGAAGGTCTGCACCAGGCCATCGAAGCCAAGGAAAAGGTAAAGGTCGCCAGCGAGAGCAAGACTTTGGCCACCATTACATTCCAAAATTTCTTCCGCCTGTACAGCAAACTCTCCGGTATGACCGGCACGGCCCTGACCGAAGAAGAAGAATTCGGCGCCATTTACCGGCTGGATGTGGTGGAGATCCCCACCAACCGCCCCATCGCAAGACTGGACCGCCCGGATGTGGTCTACAAGACGGAAATCGGCAAATTCCGCGCCATTATCAAACAGGTGGAAGCCTGCCACGCCAAGGGTCAGCCTGTGCTGGTGGGTACGGTGTCCATCGAAAAAAGTGAAATTCTGAGTAAACTTCTTAAGCGCACCGGCATTCCCCACAATGTGCTCAACGCCAAATTCCACGAGCAGGAAGCCCAGATCGTTGCCCAGGCCGGCAAATTCGGTGCGGTGACCATCGCCACCAATATGGCAGGCCGCGGCACGGACATTATGCTGGGCGGCAACCCGGAATTTATGGCTATGAGCGAACTGCGCAAGGGCGATTACACGGAGGAATTGCTGGCCCAGGCCAACGCCTATTCCGAAACCGATGATGCGGAAATTCTCGCCATTCGGGCGCGCTACAACGCCCTTCTGACCCAGTATAAAGACCAGATGGCACAGGAAGCCGAACAAGTTCGGCAGGCGGGAGGTCTGTTCATCATCGGCACAGAACGCCACGAATCCCGGCGAATCGACAACCAGTTGCGTGGCCGTTCCGGCCGTCAGGGCGACCCGGGCGAAAGCCGTTTTTACCTGAGTTTGCAGGACGATTTGATGCGGCTGTTCTCCTCTGACCGGATTATGAATATGATGAACGCGTTGGGTCTGGACGAGGACACCCCCATTGACGCGAAAATGCTCTCCGGCGCGGTGGAAAACGCCCAAAAAGCCGTGGAAAGCCGCAACTTCCGTTCCAGAAAGAGCGTTCTGGAATACGACGATGTGATGAACACCCAGCGCGAGGTGATTTACGCCCAGCGGCAAAAGGTGCTGGACGGGGAAGATTTGCACAGCAGCATTCTGTCTATGCTCCGTGAGGTGGTGGAGGGCGCAATTGCCCAGGCCGCAGAATCTACCGGCGGTATTGTGGACGAATCCGTCCTTGCTTCTTTGGAAAAGTCTATGGGCGGCATCTATTTCCCCATTGGCACGAAACTTACCTGCAACGATGCCGACGGTCTGGCAGACGCTCTGTATGCGCTGGCGCTGACCACCTACGAGAAGAAAGAGACCCTTTACGGCAAGGATATGATGCGGGAACTGGAACGGGTGGTTATGCTCCGGGTTGTTGACGAATACTGGATGGACAACATCGACGCCATGGACGACCTGAAGCAGGGCATCGGTCTGCGGGCATACGGCCAGCACGACCCGGTAGTGGCCTACAAAGAGGAAGGCTATCAGATGTTCAGCGCAATGGTGGCCGCCATTCGGGAAGAGACCGTCCGCCGTCTATTCTTGGTGCAAATTCGCACCAACCAGGAAGTGAAGCGGGAGAAAGTGGCCAAAGAAACAGGCGCCATCGGTTCTTCCGATTCCGTAGTGAAAAAGCAGCCTGTCCGCAGTGCCAAGAAGGCTGGGCCTAACGACCCCTGTCCCTGCGGCAGCGGCAAGAAGTACAAAAAGTGCTGTATGCAGAAAGACAAAGAGAACGGATAAGGCTTCCCCTTGAGGGCTTACTGTCCGTTGCCATTTTGTGGCTTACGGACAGTTAGCACCCCAGGCGGAAGCTGTCGAGCAAAGCGAGACTGATGAGGTGGAAATGTTTGACAACACCTCATCCGACCCGGCTTTGCCGGGCCACCTTCTCCTCAAGGAGAAGGCTCATTCTCAATTAAGATAGTATTATGTCTGTAACGATTCGAAAATTTGGTTCTTTGGAATATCTTACGGCGGGAAATATCGCCCCTTCCCACGCCTTTACCACGCGTCTTGGCGGCGTGAGCGAAGGGTATTTATCCAGCCTGAATCTGGGCGCAAACCGGGGCGATACCATGGAAAATGTGGCCGAAAACTACCGCATTTTGGGGTCTAGTTTGGGCTTTTCCGCCCACGACTTGGTGCTGACCCACCAAGTCCACAGTGACATTGTCCGTGTGGTTGACAAAACCGATTGCAAAGGCAGCCTTTGCCACGCCGATTACCCGGAATGCGACGGCCTTGTCACCAACGAAAAAGGCGTTGCCCTGATGGTCTTTTCCGCCGATTGCACCCCCATTTTGTTTTTTGACCCGGTCACCGGGGCGGTGGGCGCGGCCCACGCCGGCTGGCGTGGCACGGCGCTCAAAATTGCCGCAAAAACCGTGGAGACAATGGTCTCGGCTTTCGGCTGCGACCCGAAAGACATTTGCGCCGCCATCGGCCCCAATATCGGCCCATGCTGCTTTGAAACCGATGCCGATGTGCCAAGCGCGATGATCTCCGCATTCGGGGCGGAAGCAAACCCCTTTATTACTCCCAAAAACGACAAATTCTTCGTGGACTTAAAAGGCTTGAACGCCCTTTGCCTGCGCGCTGCAGGTGTCCAAAACATCGAAATCTCCACCCATTGTACCGCCTGTGACCCCCACCTTTTCTGGTCCCATCGGGTGACCCAAGGCCATCGGGGCTCGCAAGGCGCGGTGATCGTCAGATAAAGAAAGGAGGCAAGAAAATGAAACGATTGTTGGCGCTGACCCTGTGTCTGTGTCTGCTTTTGTGCGGCTGCAGCGTAGGCGATTCGGTCTACGTTCCCACAGGTGACGGCTTAAGTTCCGACGGCGACAACGCTGCCCCTGTCAACCCCAATCAGAACACCAACCAGCAGCCCCAATCCCTCAGCCTTGCCTACTACAAAGACCAGCCGCTGAACCCCTATCAGTGCAACGACTTTACCAATCGGGCGCTGCTGACCCTTGTTTATCAAGGTCTGTTCTTTGTGGACAGAAATTATACCGCAGAGCCCATTTTGTGCAAAAATTTCACCGTCACCACCGACCAGAAGACCTATACATTCTATCTGGAACGGGCCACCTTCTCCGACGGCACGGTTATCACCGCTGACGATGTGATCGCCAGTTTGTCGGCCGCCCAAAGCAGCAGTTTCTACGCCGGCCGATTCCTGCACATTTCCGCCATCACCAAATCCGCCGACGGCGGCATCGTGATCGCTTTGGATACCCCTATGGAGCATCTGCCCCTGCTTTTGGACATTCCCATCGTGCCTGCCCTGCAGGTTTCTGCGGAAAACCCCCTTGGTACAGGCCCTTACAGTTTGCAGGTTTCCGGCAGTTCCGCCGTTTTGCAGAAACGGCAGAACTGGTGGTGCAGCCCCACTATGCCCATCACCGCCGAGACCATCACCTTGTTTGCCGCGGAGTCACCCAACCACATCCGCGACCAGTTCGAGTTTGAGGACTTGTCTCTAGCCTGCGTTGACCCGGGCTCTGACCGCTATGCGGACTACCGGTGCGACTACGAACTTTGGGACTGCGAAAACGGCATTTTCCTGTACCTTGCCACCAGTGCAGACAGTGAAGTTTTCCAAAATGACGGCCTGCGGGTGGCCCTGACCTACGCGGTGGACAGAGATCTTCTGGTAGAAAATTACTACCGGGACTTTGCCCGAAGCGCCACCCTGCCTGCTTCACCTTTGTTTCCCTATTACAGCCAGACTTTGGCTGACCGCTACGCCTACGCCCCGGAAAAATACGCCGAGGCGGTGTCTGCTTCCGGATTTTCCGGCTACGAAGTTGTCTTTTTGGTCAATTCCGACGACTCTTTGCGCCTGCGGGTGGCCCGGAAGATCGCCGAAATGCTGGAAGCGGGCGGACTGAACGTAACCATGAAAGAACTGGGCACAAAAGCCTATACAAAAGCCCTGAAAAACCGGGAGTTTGACATTTACCTGGGTCAGACACGGCTGTCGCCCACCATGGACTTAACGCCCTTTTTTGCCACTTACGGTGACTTAAGTTGGGGCGGCGTCAACGACCTGGCCGCCTACTCGCTCAGTTTGCAGGCCATCGAAAACCACGGTAACTACTTCTCCCTCCACAAAATGGTGATGGACAACGGCCTTTTATGCCCGATCCTGTTCCGTTCCTACGCGGTTTACGCCACCCGGGGTCTGTTTTCCGACCTGAATCCCTCCCGGGACAATGTGTTCTATTACTCTCTGGGCAAGACCCTTGCTCAGATACGGACCACCGTCTGACTTGCAGATAAATAAAGGAGATCTTCCATGGTAAAATATCTTACCGTTTTCTTCATATCCATGGTTCCCATCGTGGAACTGCGGGGCGCTATGCCCATCGCTATGGGTATGGACCTGCCCTTTTTTCCGGCGCTTGCCGTGTGCGTGCTGGGCAATATGCTCCCGGTACCGGTCATCTACTTTTTTGCAAGAAAAGTGCTCCATTGGGGGGCAAATAAGAAATACATCGGCAAAATTTTCACCTTTTTCCTTGTGAAAGGCGAGCACGCCGGACAGAAACTGGTGAAAAAAACCGGCCGGGGCGGGTTGTTTATCGCCCTGATGCTGTTTGTGGGCATTCCCATTCCCGGCACCGGCGCCTGGACCGGCACACTGGGCGCAAGTTTTCTGGATATGGGCTTTAAGTCCACGGTTTTGTCCGTATCCGCAGGCGTGGTGATCGCCGGCATCATTATGGCGCTGGCCAGCACAGGCGTTTTTGCCGTTTTAGGATTTTAGGAGGTAAACATATGGATTGCATTTTCTGTAAAATTATTAAGGGGGACATTCCCTCCGCCAAAGTCTACGAGGACGAACTGGTCTACGCCTTCCGGGATATCAACCCCCAGGCGCCCACCCACATTCTGGTGATCCCCAAAGAGCATCTGCCCTCTGTTGACGCGGTCAATGCCGAAAACAGCGGTTTGGTCGCCCACATTTTTGAGGTGATCCCCCAAATTGCAAAGGCGGAAAACCTGACAAACGGCTACCGGGTGGTTTCTAACTGCGGCGACGATGCGCGTCAGTCGGTAAAACACCTGCATTTTCACATTTTAGGCGGCAAGATTCTGTCGGAATCTATGTAAATTTCCGTATATTTCCAAACTTTTTGGGAATATTAAAAACAAGGTGAGCAACATTGAGAGAGATAATCCACAGTCTGTTTGACAAGACTTTTTTGCGCTATTTTTTGGTGGGACTGGTGAATACGGCCATCGGTTGCGCCGTGATGTTCATATTTTATAATGTGTTCCATTTGGGTTACTGGTTTTCCACCGCCTCCAACTATGTGGTGGGCAGCATTTCCAGTTATCTGCTGAACCGGCGTTTCACATTCCACGCGGAAAAATGCCCGGGGCACCCCTTTTTCCGGTTTGTGCTCCACATCGCCCTGTGCTATTTTGTGGCCTACGGCGTGGCAAAG
Organism: Oscillospiraceae bacterium; assembly: GCA_017399325.1. GTDB lineage: Bacteria > Bacillota > Clostridia > Oscillospirales > Oscillospiraceae > Faecousia. The sequence continues at coordinate 2,387 of JAFQDY010000084.1, read as the reverse complement.
CCTTTGGCGCTTCTTCTGCTTTCCGGCGCGGGCAAGACCGTGCAGGAAAACATCGCAATGGTAGTGGGCATGGGTCTTTTCATCTGCCTGAACTATCTGGGCCAGCGGTTTTTCGTATTCCGGAAAAAGGCTTGACAAACCGAAAAGCCTTGCTATAATGAAGTTAATCGCATAGAAACCATCGTCTTCGGGGAGCCGGACGCATCCGGCTGAGATTGGGCTTTGTGGCCCTAACCCGTGAACCTGATACGGTCAGTACCGTCGTAGGAAAAGATGCTGAAGATACCTTTGTATCGCATTGCACCTAGGACAGGTTGCTTTGCGATACATTATTTTTTTTGGACAAACTCCCTTTCTTTCCCCAGACAACAAAGGCTTCTCCTCGAGGAGAAGCTGGCAAAAATCTTGGATTTTGGCCTGATGAGGTGTAGTCCGTTTCCGCAAAACACCTCATCCGTCAGCCTGTTCGGCTGACACCTTCCCCTCAAGGGGAAGGCTTGTCTTTACAGGTGGCAAGGTAGTCTTGTCCTTAGGCTGTTAACAACAGCAAGGAGGTATCTTTATGGCAAACAAAACAAAACGGATCACCGAAAGCGCAATGCTTTTGGCCATCGCGATCGTGCTGGAACTGGTTTCCAAACTCTTCATTCCGGAACAGCCCTTCGGCGGACAACTGACCATCGTCAGCATGCTGCCGGTGGTGCTGATCTCTTACCGCCACGGCGTAAAATGGGGTCTTTTCTCCGGCTTTGTTTACGCCCTGCTGGAAATGGCTTTGGGCGCAAAGACCGTCAGCGCCGCATTTTTACCCGGTTACTTTGGCGACAACGCCATGATCGTCAACGCCCTGGCAATGTGCCTGCTTGACTACATCGTGGCATTTACCGTGCTGGGTCTGGGCGGTATGTTCCGAAACCGGATCAAAAACCCCGGCCTTTCTTTGATGTGCGGCTCTGTTGTGGCGCTGGGTCTGCGGTATGTGACCCACATCGCCTCCGGCTACATACTGTTTTCTTCCTATGCCGAATGGTTCTTCACCCAGGACGGCTTCCCTGCCTGGGGCGCGCAGTTGGTGGAGAAACTCAGCCCCGTTGCGTTGGGACTGGTGTATTCGGTGGTGTATAACGGATTTTATATGATCCCCGAGATCATTTGCACCGCTATTGTTTCGGTTCTGTTGGCCCGCGTGCCCAAGATCGTTACAAAAGTCGCCTGACCGGAATTGAGAGCCAACTTGCCTCTCCCTTTGGGAGAGGTGGCTGCCCGCAAGGGCAGGCAGAGAGGGTTTTCCTGAATCTGTATAACCCCCTCAGTCAAAAATCAGAGATTTTTGCCAGCTCCCCCGGAGGGGGCGCCAAGATCATTCTGCATTTTGCATTTCATATTGTATTGTGCATTTACACGGCAGAGAACGCCCTTTCTCTGCCGTGTTTTTGTGTATTATTTGTTCTTTACAATGTTCACAAAATATGATAATTTAATTATGATGGGGAAGTTTGGAATACTTTACACTAACCGCTTGATTCGACCCCCGATCAGAAAGGAGTTTTCCTATGTTAACCGCAAATGAAATTATGCAGTTGATCCAAAGCCTGATCTGGCTTCTTGCCGGTGTGGGCGTGTTCATCGTTGGTATGAATTTTATGAGTAACGCCTTGGAAAAAAGCGCCGGCGAGGGCATGAAAAGAATGTTGGGCCGCATCGCCGGCAACCGGTTCTCCGGCGTGGGCATCGGCGCAGGCGTGACCGCCATCATTCAGAGTTCTTCCGCCACCTCCGTTATGGTCATTGGCCTTGTTAACGCAGGCGTTATGACCCTGATGCAGGCAACCCCCATACTCATGGGCGCAAAGATCGGTACTACCGTTACCGGCCTTCTGGTCTCTTTGAAGAACGACTACTTCGATATGGCTATGTATCTGCTGGCATTTGCCGGCATTATGATGGGCTTTGCGAAAAAAGAAAAAATCAAGACCGCCGGCCTTTTGTGCAGCGGTTTGGGATTGATTTTCGTAGGTCTGAATATAATGAGTAGCGACCAGGCTTTCGGCAACTCTCTGGTGAAAAACCTGTTCCAGGGCATTTTCCAGACCATCAACTTCCCCCTGTTGCTGGTTCTGGTGGGCGTGATCTTCACCGCCCTGATCCAGAGTTCTTCCGCCGCCACCGGTGTTGTCATTACTATGGTAGGTACCGGCGTTATGGACTTGCACCAGGCGCTGTTCATCGTGCTGGGCGCAAACCTTGGCACCTGCGTGACTGCACTGCTGGCTTCCGTAGGCGGCAACACCAATGCAAAGCGCGTTACCTTGATCTATCTGACCTTTACTACCATCGGTATGAGTTTGTTCACCGCTTTGGTTTGGATCTTCCGGGAGCAGTTTGTT
>JAFQDY010000083.1 GCA_017399325.1 Oscillospiraceae bacterium | reverse complement strand
CGTAGTCCACCTTCTGCAGGTCAGCAAGCTTAGCGTCAACAGTAGCTTCGTCCATGCAGGTGCAAACGGAAACAGCGTACAGGTTCTTATTCACAAGAGTCTTCTCATGACGGAACAGAACGGTTTCACCACCCAGCTTGTGCTCGCCCACGGAGATGGTCTTCATGGGAGGTGCAGTCTGCTCGTTGAGCATAGCCTTAGCGTCGTCAGAGAAGTAGGGGCACTTGTCGATTTCCACAGCGCCCTGAGCCACCTTCATGCAGAAAGCCATACAGGTGGGGCAGCCGCACTCCTTACAGTTTTTCTTAGGAGACAGCTTAAAAATATCAAGACCTTTTAATGCCATTGTATGTATCCTCCTTCTGCTTAGATCAGTTCAGCAATGAACTTCTTGATGGTGGCAACTGCTGCGGGGTGACGCATGATAACAGCGTCAGCGCCACCGGTCAGGTTGGCAGCGGCGGTGGAAACTTCCATGCCAATGCCACGCTCTTCACGGCAGCCCCAGACGGGCTCGTCCTCTTCGGAAGCGGAGGACTCCTTCACGCCCCAGGTATCGGTGGATACGGGAGCGATGATGGGCATCTGCAGATCCGCATCGGACTGAGCCAGCGCAGCAGCGCGAACACGGTCCAGAGTGGAAGCCACATACTCGTAGCCATAGCCAACAGCGGCGGTGCCGATGTTCATCACGATGGATTCCGCAGGCACATTCAGACCCTTGAGCATGATGTTCAGCTGCTTAGCCAGGTTGATATCGTCAGCGGTCTCAGCGCCGACCTTCTGGTTGTTTGCCAGAGCGACGGAAGCGCCGACGGTCTTGTAGTTTTCATTCTTTGCGGACATGAACAGAACGTTCTTGCCGGCCAGAGCCTCAGCGATAGCGCCGAACAGTTCAGCATCCTTTTCCAGGTGCTTGCAGCCCATAACCACGATAGGCATAGTAACGGCTTCGGCAACAGCCTTGGCGTCTGCTACGCAATCAGCAACGGAGCGGTTTGCGCCGTTGGGATCGGCAGATTCAAAGTTCAGAGCGATGAAGTCAGCGCCTTCCATCGTCTCAGCCTTCTTGGCGTAGTCAGCCATGGTGGTGCAGCCTGCGTAGAACGCCTGCAGACCTTCGGAAGTCCAAGTGTTGGCAGTGTCAGAGATCTCAACGCCGATCTTCGGTGCATTCTCGATGGGTGCATCGAAGGTGTAGAAAGGCAACACATTCTGACCGCCGATAACGATGGCCTTGTCGCCTGTGCCCAAAGTAACGGCATTGATCTTGCCGCTGAAGGGCTGTGTCTTGGGAACGAAAGACATAGTGGATATCCCCCTTAAAATAAAATATAATTTATAATAAATAAATTTATTAACGAATGAAATATTTCCCGCTATGGAAAGGCTATCACAGTCCCAAAGACTGCATAATGCCCTTGACCGCCGCTTTCACCGCGTTGGTTGCAGGCAGTTTTGCGGAAGGTTCACCGGCGCAATCGCAGCGGTAAACGCCCTCGTCCTGCGGGACTACACCCAGCAAGATAAGGCCGTGCTTGGCGATCTCTTCCTTCACGCCGTCGTCCAGTTGGCCGTCAGGCGCGCGATTTACGATCAGACCCATTTGGGCGGGCTTCAGTTCCATTTCTTCCACGATCTCCGCCACTCTTGCCGCCGCTTGAATGCCCCGACGGGAACAATCGGAAATCAGAAGCATAGTGTCCACCTTGGGCAGTGTGCCTCTTGCCACATGCTCCAGGCCTGCTTCATTGTCCATTACAATGTAACTGTAGTTTTTCGCATACTTGTCTACCTGGGTCTTCAGCACGCCGTTGACATAGCAATAGCAGCCTTTGCCTTGGGTGCGGCCCATCACCAGCATATCGAAATCGTCTTCTTCGATGATGGCGGAGTTGAACTTAAACTCGGCGTATTCCGCTTTTGTCATACCGGAAGGGATCGTGCCTTTCAGTTCCGCATTGGCCATTTCCTCACGGATCGCGCCCAGACTGGTTTCCACTTCCACGCCCAAAACCTCGTTCAGGTTGGCGTTTGCATCGGCATCCACGACAAGGACAGGGCCTTGCTTTTTGCCGCATAAATAATCGATCATCATACCGCAGATGGTGGTCTTGCCCACGCCGCCTTTGCCGGCCACTGCGATTGTATGGGGTGTTGCCATAGACTTGCTCCTTTTGGTCGGTATTTTGCGCTTTGCCGTGGGCATACCACGACCATACCAACTCTAGAATACTATATCACATTTGCGCCACAAATTCAACCATAATTTCCGTTTCCGTGTTAAATTTCGGCTTTCTTTTTGAAAGATGTCAGATCGGGGTGAAAACGAACTTTTGGATCAGGCCATCGCAGGTGGCGTGAACGGTTACCGCGCCGCCCTGTCCCCGTTCGGAAGACACATCCACCGCCTTGCCTTTTAAGAAATTGCGGACATAGTTTTCCGGATCGTCGGTCTCCACTTCGTCAAAAAAGATGTCCCGCATTTGATTGTTGGGGCAAAGATTTTTGATCTCACGAACCATTTCATATTCTGCCATAGGGTTTCACTCCTCCGTAATCAAGTTGTGCGGGTGTGCGCCCGCGGGCCACCGACGGTCGCCCCTATAATCATAACACAGACGGACGCAAAATGCGACTGTTTCGACAAATAAGGGTTGAATTTCCAATTACCCTTTGCTATAATAGCGGCACAACGCAGGATTAGTTCATCGGTAGAATCTCTGCTTCCCAAGCAGATTAGGCGGGTTCGACTCCCGTATCCTGCTCCAAACAAAGAAAGACCGCCACCAGGCGGTCTTTCTTTGTTTAAGGATAAGCAGAAGGGAGTCGAACCCATCTAAATGCAACAGTCCGGTGGACTGTTGCTGACGCCAGTTCGCAAACTGGCGGCTACCTTAATTTTCTGCAACGCAGAAAATGCAACTCGACTCCCGTATCCTGCTCAAAACAATAAACACCATCCGTTGGCTTACCTGCGATAAAGCAGGTAAACCATCTTTCTTAATGCTACCATTTTTCAACTTGCGGTTAACATAAGGTTTCCTAACAATACCTTTACTGAAACTGTTTTTATGCTATTATACAATCAGAAGCAGACGTCGGCTTACTTTTATCTCAATGGAGGTATACTTATGAAAATGACTATTGGTACAAATATTAAGCGTTTGCGCTCGGCTAAAAATATCACACAAGAACAATTAGCCGGCTATCTTGGCGTCTCTTCCCAGGCAGTCTCCCGGTGGGAGTGCGGAACCGCCTGCCCGGATATCTCCTTGCTTCCACAGCTGGCTGATTTCTTTGAGATCACTGTGGACGAGTTATTAGG
>JAFQDY010000082.1 GCA_017399325.1 Oscillospiraceae bacterium | reverse complement strand
TATGGATATTCTCCACGCCCAAATGGACACAGCCGGGTCCGATGGATTCGGAAAGGCCGTAGTTGGTGTCATACTGATGGTGGGGGAATTTCTCCATCCAGCGGCGGATCAAACTGGGCGGCACGGGCTGGGCGCCGATGTGCATCAACCGCCACTGGTCCAAGTCATAGTCGTTTAAGTTGATGCGACCGTCATCCACCGCATCCAGAATATCCTGCGCCCAAGGCACCAAAAGCCAAACGATGGTGCATTTTTCTTCCGTAACGGCACGGAGGATCCACTCCGGCTTCACGCCACGAAGCAGTACCGCCTTGCTGCCGGAAAGAAGCGAGCCGAACCAGTGCATCTTTGCGCCGGTGTGGTACAGGGGCGGAATGCACAAAAACACATCGTCCCGAGTCTGACCGTGGTGATTCTGCTCCACATGACAGGCGGCAGCCAAGGCTCTGTGGTTATGTAAGATTGCTTTGGGGAAACCGGTAGTGCCGGAGGAGAAATAGATGGCTGCGTGATCATCCCCTGTCAGCGCCACAGGAGGCGCGCTGGAAGAACAGAATCCCATCAGTTTCATACAATCTTCTGCATAAGAAGGACAATTCCTTCCCACATAGAACATCATTTTCAAAAATCCCAGATCGGAAACGATCGCATCCACACGACTGACAAATTCCGGGCCAAAGACCAGTACTTCCACATCTGCCAGTTCCAGACAGTACTGGATCTCGTCGGAAGAATACCGGAAGTTCATAGGTACGGCAATGCAGCCGGCTTTGAGTATGCCGAAGTAAATGGGCAACCACTCGATGCAGTTCATCAGCAAAATCGCCACTTTTGTACCCTTGGCAAGACCGCGGCTGAGCAGCAGATTGGCAATGCGGTTTGCCCGCCGGTCAAAATCCTTCCAACTTAATTCCCGCCGGTAGGGCGCCTCGGGGTTGGCATTTTCGATCAGATTGAAATCCCGCCAGGTAACCGCGTTGTCCCGCTCCTCGGAGGGATTAATTTCCACCAAAGCAGATTCAGAACCGTACAGTCTGGCATTGCGTTCCAAATATTCTGTGATCACCATATGCAATATGCCCTTTCTCGTTTTTTCCGTCAGAAAACAAAAAGCCTCTGCCATCTCAGCAGAGGTTACATTCACCCTGTGGTGCACCTCATTTTGTCGCTTCCCGGCGACTTGTGCGTTCTTAGGCAGGCCGCTGTATCGGCGCCTGCTTGAGATGTTCTGCGGAGCCACTTTTTTGTTGCTTTGTTTGCATTAACTTTATCAGTTTTTCATAACAAAGTCAATGGTTTTTCAAAACAAATCGGCAAAAACCGACCCTTGCGTAAATAAAAAATCCCCTGCCTTCCGAGGAAGGCAGGGGACGCGCTTATTGGTTATTCAACAAGTCTTGCTACAGGCAATTAAGCCTTGGGCAGCAGGTTCTCGTTAACGTTCCAGCAGACGTAGTAAGTACCGATCTGGCCGGCAATTACGAACTCCTTCGCATACTCGGTCTTCAGAGTAGCGATTTCATTGGTGGGAACGTCGTCGATCAGCAGCCAGTCGCCCTTCTTGAAGTTGGTCAGCATGTTGTTAGCATCGTCGGACAGGTAGCACTTGATCTCGTTCATGGTGACATTTGCTGCATCATGATAAGTAGTGCTCTTAGTCAGAGTGATAACGGAGTCATGCTCCCAAGCGGACAGGGTGTAAGCACCGTTGCTGATGTAGGTCTCGGGCTTGGTTGCCCAGCCTTCCTGCTCCACAACATCCTTACGGACGGGGAAGTAGGTGGGGAATGCCAACAGTTCGTTCCAGTAAGCAACAGCGTTGTTCAGAGTGACTTCCAGAGTCTTGTCGTCCAGAGCCTTAACAGCCAGGTTAACAGCAGTGGTGTCATTCTCGGTCTCGGTAGCATAGCCCTTGATAACGTCGAACATGTAGCCGTAGTCAGCGCCCAGAGCGTTGGATGCAGCGCGCTTCCATGCGTATTCGAAGTCACCGGCAGTCAGAGCCTTGCCGTCGGACCACTTCAGGCCGTCCTTCAGAGTGTAGGTGTAGGTAACGGTGCCGTCGTCGTTAACCTTGCCTTCAACCAGTTCCTTAGCGCAGTCAGCAACAACACTCAGAGTGCCGTCAGCATTCTGCTGCCACTTAGCCAGACCTGCGAACAGGTGAACCAGCATAGTAGCGCCGTCAACAGCGGAGTTCAGAGCGGGGTCCAGAGTGTCGGGCTCGGAAGCCAGACATACGGGCAGAGAGTTCATACCCTCAACAGTGGTGCCCTGGAAGTACTTGTAGCCCAAGGGGATGGAGTAGAAACCCTTAACCTTGTCGCTGATCATGTACAGGTCAGTGTAGTAGTAGATGGGAGTCAGACAGCCGGTTTCCATCAGCATATCTTCTGCCAAGTGCATCATGGAGTAACGCTTTTCAGTGTCGGAGCACTTCTTGATCTCGGAGATCAGAACGTCATAGGTCTCAGCCCAGGTGCCGTTCTCAACCTTGATGTTCAGACCGTAGGAGGTCAGATCCAGGCTGTAAATCTTCAGGTCAGCGTGTGCGCCCTTACCGTACTGAACGTCGTTGTTGCCGGAGCCGGAGATCCACATATCCAGGAAGCAGATGGGATCGGTGTAGTCAGCAACCCAACCGTTACGGGCAACGGAGTACTGGCCGTCTTTACGGGTGTTCAGGAAGGTGTTCCATTCCTGGTTTTCCATGGTCATGGTGATGCCCACGGTAGCCAGTGCGCTCTGGATGTACTCGCCGATAGCCTTGTGGGCTTCGGAGGTGTTGTACAGGTACTTCAGAGTGGGAGCGTTGGTGAACTTAGTGCCGTCGTAGTCATAGTACTTCTTCAGGATAGTCAGAGCCTCGTCGAAGTTGGCCTGGAACTTATCCTTGTCGACACTGTAGTAGCCCTTGCCATCGTTGGAGTTCAGAGCAAAGTTGCCGCCGTTGTTGTCGGCCATGCCGTCAGCAACGAAGGTGTTAGCGGGAGTCTGACCGCCCTGGGCGATAGACTCAACGATGTAGTTACGGTCCAAAAGCAGGCCCATGGCGTAACGGATCTCGGCATTTGCAGCCTCGATCTCTTCAGCGGTTGTGGGCTTAACGGTCGCGGTGGAAGCGCCGGACTGAGTAGCGGGCTTCTTGCCACAAGCGGCCAAGCTAAGGATCATCACAACAGCCAGAAGCAAAGCAAACAGTTTCTTCATATTCGTGGTTTCCTTTCTTGAATTAAAATTGCTTTTCTTTTTTATTTATACCTATTTCGGGTACGGCAAACCCAAAATAGGGACAAACCGATTTGTGTGTAGGCGATCAGTTGATCTCCTCTGCTCTGTGGCAGGCGACAAAGTGGCCGGAAGACAGTTCTTTCAATTCCGGCATAGACTCTGCGCAGGCATCGCAGGCGTAGGGACAACGGGTACGGAAGGGGCAGCCGGACGGGGCATTCAAGGGACTGGGAATGTCACCGTGGAGCATCACCCGCTGGTTGGCTCTTGCTACCTTGGGGTCAGGCACGGGAACGGCGGACATCAGGCTCTTGGAGTAAGGATGCATGGGATGATCATAGATCTCCTTGGCATCTGCCAACTCTACCAGTTTGCCTAAGTACATAACCGCAATTCGATCGGAAATGTGACGGACGACCAGAAGGTCGTGGGCAATAAACAGATAGGTCAGGTTCATCTCCCGCTGCAGATCGTCAAACATATTGATAACCTGAGCCTGGATGGAAACGTCCAGCGCGGAAACAGGCTCATCGCAAACCACGAATTCGGGGTTCGTTACCAGGGAACGGGCGATGCCGATACGCTGGCGCTGACCGCCGGAGAATTCGTGGGCATAACGGCTGGCGTGTTCGGAGTTCAGACCAACCTTTGCCATCATATCATAGATCTTATCCATCCGCTCCTGCTTATCGGCGTACAACTTATGAATATCCAAAGGTTCGCCGATAATGTCGGAAACGGTCATTCTGGGGTTCAAAGAAGAATAGGGATCCTGGAAAACCATAGCGGTCTGCTTGCGGTATTCCATAATGTCCCGCTTTGTTTCGATTCTCTTACCCTTGAACCAGATCTCGCCGGCAGTGGGCTTGTAAAGATGCAGCAAAGTACGGCCAACAGTGGTCTTACCGCAGCCGGACTCGCCAACCAGGCCAAGGGTCTCACCTTTGCGAATGGCGAAGGAAACATCGTCCACAGCCTTCAAAGGCTTGGAGGAAAACATACCGGTGCTGATGTCAAAATACTCTTTCAAGTTTTTGACTTCTACCAAATTTTCAAATTGGCTCATGCTTCCTCACCACCTTCCATTGCTTCTTTCACGTTCACCCAGCAAGCGGCTGCGTGGTCATCGTTGATCTCCATACGGGGGCAGCGCTCACGCAGACAGATCTTCAT
>JAFQDY010000081.1 GCA_017399325.1 Oscillospiraceae bacterium | reverse complement strand
TCGGGAGTGGGTGCGGGTGTGTAGTCATACACGTGTTCAAATGCGGTGACCACTTCCGTTGCGACCTGACCGTTTTTGGTAAGGGTGGCAACCAGTTCGTTGTCCCCGTTCAGGGAAATTTCCACAGTGACGGTGTATGCCGCGGTGCTGTAGGTCACATTGGCCTTGCCGCCGTTTACTTCCGTTACCTTGTAGGTGTAGGTCTGGCCGATGTCGTTCTTGGTGTACTCCAGATCGAAGATAGCCTTGCCTTCTGCGTTGGTGGTAACATAAACCTTCTCGCCGTTGGCTACATTTTCCAGTTGGAATTGGAAGCCGTCGGGACCGATGGATTCGCTGCCTTTGTTCACAACGGTCTTTTCCACACCGATGTGGACGGTGATGTCCTCGGGATCGGGGGTGAAGATGTTGTAGAACTCGATGGATTCTTGAGGAATGCCCGCATCGTCGTAGATATGGGCGGTTGCGTGGAGTTGACCCAGCAGGTCATCGGTGATGTCGATCCTGACCCGGTAAACGATGGCGTCATAGGTGATGTTGCCGATGGTCTGGCCGCCGTTTACTTCCTTGATCAGGTAGTAGTAAGTGCCTGCGGCAGAGAACTCAGTGGCATTGCCGTTGGTGTAATCCACAAAGCCGAATGCCAGATTTCCGTCTGCGTCATTGGTAACGGTCTGAATGGGCTGGCTGCCTACGGCTTGCCATTGATCGTTTGCCTGCCACAACTGGAAACTGAATTCGCCATCTGCCAATGCCTTGCCGGTCAAGATCTTCTTGCCGTCAACGGACTTGGCAACCGATGCGGGAACATAACTGTTGTTGAAAACGATTTCATCGCTGTCAAGGTTTGCAGATGCGATCAGTTTGCCGTGCTCGGTGTCGTCTGTGACAGTTACGGTAACCACATACTTAGTTGTATCGTAGAGAATACCGAAGGAACTGCCGCTGGCTTGTTTTTCAGTCACCACATAGTGGTATGTGCCGGCAGCGGTGTAGGTGATCTCGGGGAAGGTGAACACGCCGCCGAATTCGTTGTGGGCCTCGTAAGTCTTTGCGCCGTCAGCGATCTGACCCTGGGCGTTCAGCGCCTCGGTGAGCACGAAGGTGAACTCGTCATTGATCAAGGTCCTGCCGGTCAGATTCTTTTGGCCGATGATGGTGTAGGTGGTGCTTTCGGGTTCGTAGGTGTTTACGAACACGATCTCATCGCCCGCTGCGTTCAGCACGGAGTGATCTGCAACCAACTGACCGTTTACATCGGTTACGGTTACCAGGATCCGGTAGACAGTTCTGTCAACGGTAACGCCGTCGCCGTCAGCGCCCAGTTCGCGAATCTCGAACGCATAGGTGCCTACCTTATCAAAGGTCAGTGTTCCGAAGTTCACATCGCAGATCCTGTTGGCAGTGCTTGCCAGATCCAAAGTACCGGAGAGTCTGCGGGGGTTTGCGCCTGCCGGAAGGTTGATCTCCACCAGTTCAAAGGTGAAGTCATCGTCTGCCCGGAAGTCTCTGCCCACCATTTGCTTCTTCACGAAGTTCACAGACAGAGAGGCGTCTACAGGATCGTATTCATTGGTAAAGTTGGTGGAGATGGAAGTACCTGCGTTCGCGGGCTTGGTACTGCCCTGGTAGATGACGGCGGTGATCGTGCCGGCGCCGGTATCGCTGACTTCCACAGTAACGGGGATCTCCACATTGCTGTAAGACCAGCCGGTGGGTACGGGGTTGGGCGCGATTTCTTTCAGCGTATATTGGAATGTCTCTACGCTTGCGTTCATATCTTCCGCGTTGTAGGTCAGGACAAATCTGGCAAAGCCACGCTCAGTGGTAGTCAGGGTCGCGCCAACCTGCGTGCCGTTTGCGTCAAACAGGCCAAATTCGAAACCTGCCGGGGACTTCTCTGCGCCGCCGATGTTGGAGATGGTCTTGTTCACATCAATGGTTACGGTTGCAGAACCGGAGGTGGAGTAGGTGTTCGTAAAGTTGGCGTTCACATTCCAGCCGTTTGCAGTTTGGGTAACCACGGTTGTATTGGGTCGGTCGGAAACCACTTCGGTGATCTCCAGTTGTCCGTCCATATTTGTGTCACCTACGTGAACTGCGAAGGAGTGAACGGTCTTGTCGTAGGCGAAGCCGGGCAGAGGTGTGCCGGGTTCGATTTCTGTGATGCGGTAGTAGTAAGTGCCGGCGGACGGATATCTTTCGCTTGCAAGGGCATCGGTGAATGCAAATGCGCCGTCGTTGGCGGAAGTTGCGGTTTCGATGTTGCCCAGCGGCTGCCAAGAACCGTCAGCCAGAAGTTTTTCCAGTTTGAAATCGAAACTGTATCCCGGTTGCCAGGTGGCGTTGGACAGATGCTTGGTACCGGTAACGGTGATGTTTACGGGGTAAACTTCCGCTGCGGTGTAGTCATTGGCCACGATGACGGACACGGTGGTGTCTTCGCCAACAGTTACCTGACCGTAAGATTCACTGCTCAGCACCGCGTTGTTCCAATAAGCGGGGGTGAAACCGGCGCCGGGTGTTACTTCCACGACCTTGGCGACTGTGCCCACAGGAAGGCCGAAGACTTCAAACTGCTCGTCGTGCTTCAAGGTCACGGAGAACTGTCCGTTTCCATCGGTGGTGATGGCGGTATAGGTGCCGTTGGTATGGCTGGCGCGGAAACTGGCGTTGGCAGTGCCGATGCCGCTTAAGGTCACCTGCATAGTGAAGACTTTGTCTGCGGGGATCTGATAGTTAGCGCCGAAGTCGTGGACTACTTCCTTGCCAATGGTCAGATTGCCGGTTCCTCTGTCGGCGTTGGTAAAGATGACCTCGGTCATTTCGTTTTCGGATACGGTAACCACCGCAGAACCGGGAACGGCAATGCCGCCTACGGTAACGGAGGGGATATAGCCGGCAGTCTCGGTTTCGGCGATGGTGATGATCTCGCCGTCGTCCAGATCGCCGATGTACAGAGTCTGGCCTGCCTTGAGGGAAACAGATGCGCTGCCGTTGCTGTCAAATTCTACGGTAGCCTCTCTTTCTGTTCCGTCTGCATTCACAAGCAATGCCCGGTGCTGACTGGCAGAAGCCACGGCTTTCTGCAGATTGAATTCAAAGGCGCTGTCGGTTGCGGTTGCGCCGTCAGCCAGAACTTTGCTGAGTTTGATGCCGGTCTGGGGGGTAAGGGTCAACTTACCGTTGTTGCCCAAAGTGGCGCCAATGTAGAAGATGTGGTCGGTATCATTGATATGGTGGCCGGTCACATCCACGAAAGGCTCGTTTGCCAGACTCAGCGTATCGGTGGCGTTGGGGTTCTTTGTAATTTCACCGTCCAGACTCACGCGCACATTGCCGCTGGGAATATGCCAGTTGTTTGTGCCGGTGGTGGGCTCTGCGGTCTCCAGCGCAGGACCGGGGATCTGATGGTAAGCGGTCTTTGTGGAAAGGCCGGCGCTGGTTTCTTCATAAACGGTATATGCCCGGTAGAAGACGCCGTTTTCATCCGGCTTTACAGAACCTGTGTACAGTGTGCCGTTCGTGTCGGTGTAGACAGGGGCGTCGGAAGTGTAGTAGTAACTTTCGTTCTGTCTGGAGGGGTTAAAGTAGGAATAGGTATTGACGGTGTTGTATCCGGTGGTGTTGGTGTGCTCCCACAGGTTGGTGTAGAAGTTGACTTCACCGGTCTGGGCATCGTAGTGGTGGGGGTCTTGCAGGTAAGTATCGGAAACCTTTTCCAGCACACTCCACTGGTTGATGTGGCTGTCAAGGGCGACCTCATACACAAGACGAATGGGACTTTGAGAACCGGTCACTTCGATGTCCAGGAGATCGCCGTTGCCGTCAAGAGATACATTGTAACTCATAACGGGGATCAGGGCGGCAGGAACGGCAAAGGCTACAGTTTCTTCACCGGTTTGAATATTGTGCCGTACCTGTACGGTGGCGTACATCATATTGGAGTCGTGCTCCACGCCCAGATAGCCGTAGGACTTGATGGTATAAACGGCGTTGGGATCAGTGATCTCCGTTACACCTTCCTGATAGAAGCCCAGGAAGTTGTTGTTTCCGTCAGCATACCAGCCGATGTAGTTGGAGAAATCCGTGGGGCTGTTATAGCGGAGCTGGCCGTACTCATAAGCAAGACCGATCAGGGTTCTTGCCTCGTCGTCATTGGCAAGGCCAAGACGCTGTCTGACGGCTGCCACCATTTCGTGGCCCAGTTCGGTGGGGTTGTCAAATGTTCCCAGATTACCGCCGCCGGCAACAAAGTTGGAAGCCATATCTGCGCCGGAATACAGGGTGTTGTTGATCAGAATGCCCTTCACATCGGTAACCTGCATATAGTTGCCGACCTTATCCACGAAGGAGATGAAACCGGAGTGGTTTTCACCGGTTTGGGAGATCAGGGTGGGGGTGTACTTGGATTGCAGAATGATGTTGCCTACGATGGTGTCGAAAGCGTCCGTCAACTTGTCACCCAAGGAGGTGGAAGAGTCGGTGCTGTCGATGTTGATAAACTGGTCAACATAGTTCTGATTCAGGCCGGCCATTTTGGTAACGGTTCTGGCGTTGCTTCCGTTAGAACCTGCCTGAACGGTTACAGAGCCGCCGGTTGCGGTGTTGTTCCAGGTGGTCCAGAAGTCGTTGACCGCAACAGAAGCATCCGCATTGTCCGGGTCAAGAACACTGAGGGCCACCGCATCGTTGGAAACGCCAAGACCGATGGTGTAGAAAAGACCGGAAGTGCCGTACTTTTCTTCCAACGCGTTTTTAGCATAGGCGGCAGTCAACTGGCTGACAAAGCCCAGCGCAGCGCTGGTGCCGGAGCCGCTGCCTAAGTTATACTGACCGGGGCTTGTAAAGTTGGTGCTGCCCAGACTGGGCGCGCCGTCGGACATCAGAACCATAACCGGTTTTCTCTGCAGGCCGTTTACGGTGGTGGCGTTGCCCTCTGCCACGAACTGATTCAATGCGGCGGTGATGCCCTTTTGGATGTATGTCGCGCCGACCACTTCCTTGGAAGAAGAGGTGGGTGCGGTGCTTGTTCCTTCAATTCGCACGTCGGAATCCAGGCTGATCGTTTCGGAAGAACTGAACCAGCCGCGTTCGTATTCGTAGTTCAGATACTGTCCGTCGGCGGCGGTGGTGTAGCGGCCAAGAGGCAGCATCACGATGGCTGCGTCATTGTTTGTGTTGCTGTTGCTGGAGCCGGAGTAAAGCACAACGCCAACACGGTTGTAGTTGTTGGACTCAAGCAGGGCCTTGATGCTGGTGTTGGCAGCCAGAACCAGATCTTCCGCCACATCGTTGTCGCCATCGTTCATAGAACCGCTGACGTCCAGGATCAACATGGAGTCGGTGGGCATATGGGTCATACCCGTAACGCTCATATTGGTAGCCATGGCAGACAGGGCAACCAAAAATGCGTTGGCATCGTCCATGGTAATGCCGTTTGCCTGGAAGGGATTTGCGGTAAAGACCGATTTGTCCGTCCAGACGCGGCCTGCGTGTTCTGTGGAGATGTTGCCGTCAGGTAGGAAGAAATCTCTCCAGGTGTCCATAGTGGACGGGTCAGATACCCGGTCAATGTGGTCGCCGGACACAGTTGCCGCCAGGGCGGTGATGGGCGTATAACTTGCGATCAGCGCGATGCAGAGAAATACGCTCAATAATCTTTTCGTAAGTATTGTTCTCATATCAGTTCCTCCAAACAGGATAATTTACAATGTGTGTAGGGTCTTACTGTTTTTTTGGTCGGTTGCAAAGCCCGAACAGGTCTTCGCCTTTTTGGAAATGGGGACAATGGCTGCAGCAACTGTCCTCATCGTCGGGGCCGGGGTAGAATTCGCAGATGTTTTGCATAGCCGTTACGATTGGGATGCCATCTGCCGTAAAGTGGGGGGTCTTGATCAGATCCGGGTAGATGGGGATCGGGTCGTTGAAGGGACTATCCCGTTCGAAACTTTCATAATATCCGTATAACAGCCGAAATGTTTTTCCGAAGATATTCACTTCTTTGTACAGGTCGCCCTCTTTCGGGACAGGGATCTGTTTGTCTTCTTGCGTTAAGATTCGCGTTATCATACATTCTCCTTTCTGTCTGACGGCAAAAAGAAAAATCTGCCATACCATTTTATGAAAACAGTATAGCAGATATATTTTTTCTTCGGTATATCCGGAAAGATTATTATCGGCCATTTTTTTCAGGGTTTACTATGACCGTTTTTTGAAAAAAATGGCTATAAGATCGCGGCAAAATCTTCTCTTGGCATACCGGTTTTGTTGGACACGCTGGTTACGGCTTGCTTCACGGAAGAAACCGACATATTCAAGGTGGCAGCGATCTGCCCGTTCTTGAAACCGAAGGCGGCCAGTTTGGCCACTTCCCGTTCTTTCGGGGTCAGTGTCGTTGCCAGATTCTTGCCCCGCACAGAGCCGCTGAGTTTTGTCCAGCCGGCAAAATAGGTGCAGTACAAACCGTGCACAGTTTGCCAAACGGCAGGGTCGATCCGGGAGATCCGCTGCTCTAACAGCGAGCCCAAAGTCCGGCCGTATTCCGCCAGAATGCCATAGAGTTTATCGGGCAAAGCAAGGGCCACCGCCCGATCAATGTGGTAAATGGCCTGTTCGTTGTTGCCGCCGTTGTGATAGGTGGCCGCGCAGGTCATACGCAAATAGATCTCCGCGATAATGGAATTGTCCACAATGGCCTGAGAGATCATAGGCTCAATGGCGTTGGGAATGACGGTCAGCAGCGACAAACCCTGCAGACCTTGCAGTTGCAGTTGCTTTGTGGCAAGAGAATAGCCAACAGCATACAAATACTTGGCGTAAAACACCTTTGCTGCCGGAAGCGCATCTGCAGGCAGCAGTTCGAACCGCCCCATTTTGAACCAATCGGGAAACGAGGTAACATCGTACAGCACGCTGTCCACAGCGGTTATGGAAAAAGTAACAATATCCCGATCTGCGTCGGTTTTGGCCGGCGCTTCTGCCATATGGATCTTGGCCTGCCGCCACATATGCAGATCACCCCGCCAGATAGCGCACAATGCCAGAAGCATACCCGCAGAGATCATCGCATAAAAACCCGAATGCTGGTGCAGCAAATAGTAGGCGCTTTCGTAGACCTTTTCAATGTCGCCTTTGGAGTAGGCGATCTCTGCCGCCAAAAGAACTTGGGCTTCGGGATTGCTTTCCAGCGCTGCAATGCTCTTTTCTCCGTCACCGGGAGAACTGTACAAATCAGTCATATGCAGAAAGGGCGTTTTCCGGGGCATGGGCATATTCTTTTTTGTAGCGGAAGATCGTTGCTCTTTGCTTGCTTTTGTTCTGCCGTCGGCAGGTTTCTGGGTAGACTTGGGAATCATCCATGCCTTGCCGAAGCGGGTCGCGCCGGGAATTTTGCCGGCGGCGCATAAAGTCTGCAGCCGTCTGGGAGAGATGCCCCAGTTTTCTGCGGTTTGGGTGATATTCCAATATTCCATACATTCGCCCTCTGTTCTGAAAAAAGATATTGTTCGCAAAAACGCCGGTTACTAAGGTTATTATACAGCGCTTTTGCGAACAATGCAATCTTTTTATTTTATTTTTTTACGGGATGAACAGGGGTGTGGACAAATACCGGTCGCCGGTATCCGGCAGGAACACAACGATATGCTTGCCCTTGTTTTCCTTTGCCAGGGCGATCGCGGCGTGGAGCGCCGCGCCGGAAGAAATACCAACCAGCACACCTTCGGTTTTTCCCAGCAACCGGGCGGCGTCCACAGCCTCCTGCTGGGTGACCGGAATGATGCGGTCGTAAATTTCGGTGTTCAGTACTTTGGGCACAAAATTTGCGCCGATGCCCTGTAAGCCGTGGGGACCGGCCTTGCCGCCGGAGAGCAGGGGAGAGTCGGCAGGTTCGACTGCGACTACCTGCACATCGGGGTTCTTGCTTTTTAAGAACTCACCCACGCCGGTGATGGTGCCGCCTGTGCCAACGCCTGCCACAAAAATGTCCACCTGACCGTCCGTGTCTGCCCAGATCTCCGGGCCAGTGGTCCTGCGGTGGGCCTCTGCGTTGGCAGGGTTACCGAACTGGTCGGGAATGAAACTGCTGGGTATTTCCTTTGCTAAGGCTTCTGCTTTGTCGATCGCGCCCTGCATACCCAAATTTCCGGGGGTCAGCACCACTTCCGCGCCATATGCTTTCATCAGTGTCTGCCGTTCCACGCTCATAGAGTCGGGCATCACAATGATGGTCCGGTAACCCCGGGAAGCGGAAACGCAGGCTAAACCAATGCCTGTGTTGCCGGAGGTAGGCTCAATGATCACAGAACCGGCCTTTAAAATGCCCCGCTTTTCCGCGTCTTCGATCATAGACAGGGCCACCCGGTCTTTTGCCGACCCAGCGGGATTGAAAGATTCCAGTTTTGCCAGGATACGGCAACCCAGTTTTTCGCATTTTGCCAAAGCGCCCAGTTCCAAAAGGGGCGTGTTGCCGATCAGTTCGTTAGCAGATTTATACAGAGCCATAGGCAAACCTCCCAATATATTTCTTAAATTATACCCCCGGGGAAGAATTGTTGTCAATAGGAACATTGACAAGGGGAATATACTATGATATAAAAAGGAAAAAGCAAGCAGGAGGGAGAAATATGACACCTTTTGAAGCGAAGATCGAATCTGTGGTAGACAACATCTTAGCCGACTACGGCCGCAATCGGGACATCGATAAGATCGAACTTTACCGCAAACCCGACAAAGATGTGGTCATCGACATCATTGAAAAACTCCGTCGGATCGTGTTTCCCGGTTATTTTAAGGATAAAAACTACCGGATGTACAATGCCAAAAACAACCTGTCCATGCTCATTGAGGATGTGATGTTCAATTTAAACCGCCAGATCGCCTTGGTGTTCCAAAGCGGTGGCGAGTTGGAAGAATCCGCCCAGGCCCACGCACAGGATGTGTGCCTGGCCTTCTTTGAAAGAATTCCCACGATCCGGGCAATGGTGCAGACGGACTTGGAAGCATCCTATGAGGGCGACCCTGCGGCTACCGGTATGGCAGAGATCATTTTTGCCTACCCCGGTCTGTTTGCCATTACGGTCTACCGTCTGGCCCACGAACTGTACGCCCTGCAAGTGCCTATGCTCCCCAGAATTATGACCGAGTATGCTCACAGTATCACCGGCATTGACATTCATCCCGGCGCAACCATCGGTAAATACTTCTTCATTGACCACGGCACAGGCATCGTTGTAGGCGAGACCACCGTGATCGGTGAGAATGTGAAGATCTACCAGGGCGTGACCTTGGGCGCCCTTTCCACCCGTGGCGGGCAAAGCCTGCGGGGCAAGCGCCGCCACCCTACCATCGAGGACAATGTGACCATCTACGCCGGTGCATCGGTACTGGGCGGTGAAACGGTGATCGGCCGGGATTCGGTGATCGGCTCTAATGCCTTTATCACAAAGTCTGTTGCCCCCTGCACCACTGTGTCCATTAAAAGTCAGGAACTGCAAATGAAGACCCGCAGCGACTGCGCAAGTTGCGCCGGTTGCTCCAATGTGTTCTGGTGCGAATAAGATAGACCGCTGACCCTTTCCGGGTCGGCGGTTTTTACGCATCCGAGGGCAGTAAAAGCAAAAGCGGATAGATCAGTTGGCCGTTGGTCTTATCAATGGCTTTCCATTCACCGTTGTCGATCTGCAAATAGCCGCTGCCCTGTTGAAAATAGGTGCTGTCCGGGCCGTGGGAATACTGCAAGGTAATACGGCAGGTAAAATCCTCGGATTCGTCGGGGATCACCGGCCCGAATGGCCGCAGCAGGCGGATATAGGTCAAAACCGACTGCATACTTTTCTGCCCTGTGTAAGTGCGGTGGATGGTGCTTCCGGATTGGGAATATTCCACCTGTATGCCTGTGACGGCCCGGCTGACCGGTTTGCGCTGAAACACAGCGCAGCCGCTAAGTAAAACCGTAAAAACCAAAACCCAGATCAATCGTTTCATATAGATCGCCTCCTATGTTCAGTATGGCACAAAGAAATCGAAATTATAATCGCCGATGAAAAAATGCCGGTCCTCTTGTAATGAGGAAAATTTTGTGGTAAACTAAAACACGTATTATGGATGCTATGTGCTTATGGAGAAAATTATGCGTTTACACTATCCGCCTTAGTCCTCAAGTTATGAAAAATTGATTACTTGGAGGAATATTATGTCAACTTTAAAGGAAGAAATCAGCCGCCGCCGGACATTTGCCATCATCTCTCACCCGGACGCCGGTAAAACCACATTAACAGAAAAATTTCTGCTTTACGGCGGCGCAATCGCCCAGGCAGGTGTTGTTAAGGGCAAGAAAAACTCCCGCGCCGCCACATCCGACTGGATGGAAATCGAAAAGCAGCGCGGTATTTCCGTCACATCCTCTGTTATGCAGTTCCAGTACGA
This sequence comes from Oscillospiraceae bacterium, assembly GCA_017399325.1. GTDB lineage: Bacteria > Bacillota > Clostridia > Oscillospirales > Oscillospiraceae > Faecousia. The sequence continues at coordinate 4,848 of JAFQDY010000081.1, read as the reverse complement.
GGGATTCTGCATCAACATTCTGGACACCCCCGGCCACCAGGACTTCTCGGAAGATACCTACCGGACCTTGATGGCCGCAGACTCTGCAGTTATGGTCATCGATGGCGCCAAGGGCGTCGAGCCCCAGACTCGGAAACTGTTCAAGGTCTGCGCTATGCGGCATATCCCTGTGTTTACCTTCATCAACAAGATGGACCGGGAGACAAAAGACCCCTTTGAACTGCTTGACGAAGTGGAACGGGAACTGGGCATCGAAACATACGCCATGAACTGGCCCATCGGCTGCGGCAAGGACTTTATGGGTGTGTACGACCGGGAAAAAAGCCAACTGCTGTTCTTTTCGGGCCTGAACGGCAAGGCAAAAGCCGAAAAAACAGAAGTGGACCTCTACGATGCAAAAGTCGCGGAACTGCTGGACTCAGATACCAAGCACCAGCAACTGATCGACGATGTGGAACTGCTTTCTGCAGGCCGTGAAATGGACTTCGAGGCGGTCCGCTGCGGTGAACTTTCTCCGGTGTTCTTCGGCTCTGCGCTGACCAATTTCGGCATTGAGCCCTTTTTGGAAAACTTTTTGAAACTGACTCCGCCCCCTTTGTCCCGTGTTTCCGATGCAGGCGTGGTGGATACCTTCAGCCCGGACTTCTCCGCCTTTGTCTTTAAAATTCAGGCCAATATGAACAAGGCCCACCGTGACCGGCTTGCATTTATGCGGATCTGCTCCGGTAAATTCCAGCGTGATGCGGAATATTACCATATGCAGGGCGGCCGTAAAATGCGCCTGTCCCAGCCCCAACAACTGATGGCGGCCGAGCGCGAGATCGTGGATGAAGCCTACGCAGGCGACGTGATCGGCGTGTTCGACCCGGGCATCTTCTCGATCGGCGACACCATTACCGTGCCGGGCAAGAAGTTTTTGTATTCCGGCATTCCCACATTTGCGCCGGAACATTTCTGCCGTGTGTCTGCCAAGGACTCCATGAAGCGGAAACAGTTCGTGAAAGGTACCGAGCAGATTGCCCAGGAAGGCGCCATCCAGATCTTCAAGACCCCCAATTCCGGTATGGAAGAAGTGATCGTGGGCGTTGTGGGTACGCTGCAGTTTGATGTGTTCGAGTACCGTATGAAGAACGAATACGGCGTGGACCTGCGTATGGATATGCTGCCCTACGAGGAGATCCGCTTGATCGATTCCTACCCCGGCGATGTGAGCGACCTGAATCTGGGTTCGGATGCGGAACTGCTGGAGGACTACCGCGGTCGGAATCTGCTGGTGTTCAGTAGCTACTGGGCCATCGATTTTACCTGCAAACGCAACCCCGGCCTTACCTTGAAAGAAATCGTGGTAGAAGAAGGTTAAGCAATGGATTTTTCCCCTGTTATCGACTATGTGGAACAAGTGCTTCGCGCCGAGAAAGGTGTTCCCGGCTGCGACTTAATTATCAAACAAAATCACGAAACGCTGCTGCGTTACAGCAGCGGCGTTTCTGATTATGATGGCAAAAAACCGGTGTCGGAGAATGACATCTATCAAATGTACTCCTGCACCAAGGTGATGACCTGCGCCTGCGCTATGCAACTGGTGGAACGGGGCGTCATCGATTTGGATGACCCGGTCAGTAAGTATCTGCCCGCGTTTCGTGATGCCTTTTTGCTGAAAGACGGGCAAAAGGTAAGACCCGAAAAGACAATGACCCTGCGGCACTTGTTCACTATGAGCGCCGGCTTTGACTACGACCGGGCAACAAAGCCCATTTTGGAAACCATTGCCGCAGACCCCCACGCAACCACTCTTGACATCGTCAAAGCCTTGGCGCGTTCGCCCCTGCAGTTTGAGCCGGGTACCCAATTCCTTTACAGTATGTGCCACGATGTGCTGGCGGCGGTGGTGGAAGTGGCATCGGGCATGCGGTTTTCCGACTTTATGGCGGAAAACATCTGGAAACCTTTGGGAATGAAAGACACTGGTTTTCAAATCACGGAGGGCGTGATGGACAGAATGTCCGCCCAGTACATATGCTACGAAAAAGGCAAGATCCGCCCCTACAAAAACTACCGGGACTTTAACCTGACCGACCGCTACGAAAGCGGCGGCGCGGGCATTTACTCCACCGTAAACGACTATAGCCTGTTTGCAGATGCATTGGCCTGTGGCGGCGCATCAGCAACGGGCAACCGGATTCTGAAACCGGAAACCATCGACCTGATGCGCACCGAACAACTGCGCAATTATGCCATGAATCCCAGTTTCGGCTGTGCGGCCGGGCCGGGTTACGGCTACGGCCTTGGTGTGCGAACTTTGGTGGACAAAACCGGTGGTATTCGCAGTTCCCTTGGCGAATTCGGCTGGGACGGCGCTGCCGGCAGCTATGTGATGATAGACCCGACATACAATCTTTCTGTTTTCTTTTCCATGCACGTGATCAGTTGGCCAATGCTCATCGGCTGCGGCCACGCGCCCATTCGGGATTTGACCTACGAAGTTTTGGACTTAAACAGATAAAAAACAGATGCCTCTATGAGGCATCTGTTTTTCTTATTTGTCTTGATTTTTAAGTCTCTTCTTTGCTTCCTCAACAGTTTCGCCGTCTTTGGTCAGGTAGGCGTCCACGAACTTATCTTCAATTTTGGTGTAGCCTTCCACCACGCCCTTTTCGATTTTGGCGAAGCCCTCTACCACGCCTTTTTCAATTTTTTTGTAGCCGCCTACCACGGCCTCAGCGATCTTTTCGTTCGCCTGTACGATTTTGGATTTTGCCATATTCGTATATTTCCCTCCAATCAGATTGATTCCCAAAAGTAATACAATGATCCATACGCCCGTTCCTGTTAAAACATTAAGAAGAAGAATGTCTGCTGCCGCCATTCCGGGGAATGACACCAGCATAGACCGCTGCATAGTGTAAACGGATACGCAAGCATCGGCCAGTGAAATGTTCCGCAGCGTCTTGCGTACAGAGGATCGGGAATGCTTTGACTTTGCCATACCGATGATCGCTATGGTGATTTTGGTGAAGGTGTAGGTGGCAATAGCGATCATCACGATCTGGTGAAAGTCAGTGCCGCGGCCCTCCACCACAGCCAGCACATTCATCCCCACAATGCACATAGACAGCGCTACCAGCAAAATACCGGTTACACGCCGTGCAAAAAACTCTATTTCATAGTCGCCCTTGGCTTTCCGTCTGATCTGCAGAATAGAAAAGCGGGTTACAGTCAGCACAGCGTGAGACGAGCCCACCGTAATAAACCACCAGGAGTGGCTCAAAAAGCCGATGGTGCAGTTACCGATGGCATAAAGAAAGTTAAGCCCCAGGCTGGTGTAGGGATTTTTCAAGATATGCAGCAGTTTCATTTAATGCCTTTGATCATAGGGATCAGCGCCAGCAGCATAATGATGCCGAGCAGACCCACCAGCGTGCCCCAAACGATTTGCTGCCAAACCAGGCACATGCACATACCCACGCCCAGCACCAATGCAGCGATAATTGCATAAATGATGCGCAAAATGTTTTTGCCGTTCATCTTGGGCAGTTTTTTATTTTCCATCTTGCACCAGATCAGGGCGGTGGCAAGTCCCAAAACGATGCCGACAGCACCGAAAATCACACCTTCTGTGAAGGCGTTCCACTCAGGCAGCAGGGCCATGCACATACCCAGCGCGAACAGCACACCGCTGATTGTTCCCAGAATCAGTGCAATAAAGTTACTTTTTTTCATATTGAAAACTCCTTTCATTAAACCAACACTTGTTTGCTTATTGCAAATGTAGTATACTATGTTCAGGAACGTGAAACAATCACCAAAATGCCAACGAGTGTTGGAATAATGAAAAAAGCGACCATCAATTTGGCCGCAACTGTTGGAATAATGGAGGTGCACTATGAATGTAAGAAATAACAAGCGCCGTAAGGAATCCCAGGAGAAAATCGAAAAAGCCTTTATCGGCCTGCTGCAAACCCGTGAGATCAAACACATCACCGTTTCCGATATTATAAAGGAAACCGGTCTGAACCGCAGCACATTCTATGCCAATTATGTGGATATCTTCGACCTTGCGGATAAAACCAGGGAAAAACTGGAAAACGATTTTAGCAATCTGTTTGCCGACTATGATTATTTCAATGAGCGCACCGGCGCGCTGAAGATGTTCGTCCATATTAAAGAAAATCAGATCTTCTATAAGACCTATTTCAAGTTGTGTTATGACGATAAGCATCTGGTGTCGGTGTATGACGCCAAGCGGGCGGAGAAAGAGCATATCGACAGCAATATTAAGTATCATATTGAATTTTTCCGCAACGGCTTGAATGCGATCATCAAACTTTGGCTTGCAGGCGGCTGCCAGGAATCGCCGGAGGAAATGGCGCAGGTGCTGAAGCAGGAATACAGAGGAAGATAAAAAAGCATAAGGAATCTACCCCTTTTCAGTCGTATAATAAGTGAAAGGGTTTAAAACCCAAGGAGGAAATCATATGGATAACGGCGCAAGTAGCTACCGCCGTTTCCTTGATGGTGATGAAAGTGCCTTTGAGGACATTATGAAAGACTTGTTTCGCGGACTTGTTTTCTTCATTGATGGCTTCGTGCACGATACACACGCAGCGGAGGATATTGCAATCGATACCTTCTCGGATCTTGTGGTACATAGGCATCGCTATAATTTCAAGGTAACCTTAAAAACCTACCTGTATATGGTGGGAAGAAGCCGGGCGCTGGACTATATCAAACACCGGAAAGTGATTGAATTTACAGATCTTTCCGAAGTTCAAGACATAGCCGACGACGAAGACCTTGAAGACATATCTTTTTATGATCGGCAGAAGCCGAGCTCTTGATTATATCAAG
>JAFQDY010000080.1 GCA_017399325.1 Oscillospiraceae bacterium | reverse complement strand
TCCTTGCGCTTTTGCTCAATGATGAATTCCCCGGACGGCTGTTCTTCCGTACAGTTTTGTTCCTTCCTGTCATCTTTATGTCTGACCGGTTCGTCACCATTTTCAACACTATGTTGGGTGCAAACGGCGGCATGGGTGAGACTTCCAACTCGTTTTTGACTGTTTCCGACGAGATGACCGGCTTTGTTGCCGAGATCATTAACAGTTTCGGCTTCCTGTCGGAGTACATTCAAAAGTTCACAGTATACGCTACCAAGTTCTTCGACCTGGTATGGGGTATGGGTATCCAGACCATCATCTTCATCATCGGTTTGAAATCCATTCCTGCTTACCTGTACGAAGTTGCAGATATGGAAGGCGCAACCAAGTGGGAAACCTTCTGGAAGATCACATTCCCGCTGCTGACCCCCAGCATTCTGCTTGCTTTCGTATTTACGGTGGTTGATCACTTCAATTCCTATAACAACACGATTATCGTATCCATCAAGGAAATGATGCTGACCCGTATTGACTACGCGGTCACGCAGAGTTGGCTGTATGCAATTTTGGTGTTTGTGATGGTGGGAATTGGTTCTGCAGTCATTTCCAGAAAGATTGTAAGACTGGACTAAGGAGGTAGAAATCGTTATGAATCCATTACTTCGTAAAAGAATTATTTTTACCGCCGGCAAAGTGCTTTACAATCTGTTTCGGTATCTGCTACTGATCGGCATTGCGTACATTGCATTGTTCCCCCTGATCCGCTTGATCAGCGCCTCGCTTACCCCGCCTGAAGAAATGCTGGGTAATGGTGGTATGACGGAAACAAACTTTGTTCCCAATGACCCCACATTCCAGAATTACACGTATGGCCTGTCCTACTTCAGTTATATGAAGCATGCAGGCGCGACCCTTTACATTGCGCTGCTGAGCACCTTCTTCACCTGCATAACCTGCTCCTTGGCAGGATATGGCCTGGGTCGTTACGCCTTTAAGGGAAGAGCACTTGTATTCGGCGCTATGTTGATGATGATCGTTGTACCTCTGTACACTGCGCAGATCCCTCTGTATTATGATATGCGCTGGTTCGATTTCTTCGGCATCGGCAAGATCGTCGGTTGGTTTACAGGAAAACCGCTGACAGTGAATCTGCTGAAAAATTACTTAAACTACTTTGTGCCTGCTTTGTTTGGCGCAGGTTTGAGTTCGGGTATCTTCATCTTCCTGTTTATGCAGTTCTTCTCCGGTATGCCTAGAGATCTGGAAGATGCAGCCAAGTTGGACGGCTGTGGCCCCTGGAAGATCTACCTGAAGGTTATGCTTCCGAATATCACCCCGGTTTTGGCTACCGTTGCGCTTTTGTCTATGGTTTACTACTGGAACGATTCCTTTATCTGCTCCATGTCTACGAATGTGACCAATGCGCCCCTGATGATGGCGCTGGACCTGCTGACCTCGTCCGGTGCAATTGGTGACTTCGGCAACGCTGATACGGCCTCCCGTATTTGTGCCAACTGGGCGATATTGGTTCTGTCTATGGCACCTCTGACAGTGATCTTCATCTTCTGCCAGAAATTCTTTGTGGAATCTATGGACCGTTCTGGTATCAAGGGTTAAGATGCGATCACCGGGATTCGGAAACGAATCTTGGTGATTTACCCCAAAAAAATGTGCTTTTCTGTCATGTGTCCGTGCAAAGTGTATAGAAAACATCATGAAAACTAACAAATGTTATGAAATTGATGTTGCATACAGGCTTGTATCGTTGATATAATGAAGATGGCATAGAAATATTGTAGAAACCAATATAAATGAAAGAAGGAGCAAAAAATGAAAAAGTTTTTAGCATTATTGTTGGTCCTTTGCTTGGTTTTCAGTTTGGTAGCCTGCGGTAAGAAGAATACCGGCGACACCAACACTGACGCTACCGGCAGCTCCAACGCCGGTGATTCCGGCAACGCCGACTCCGGCAACGAAAACGCCGGCGGCAACGGCACCAACACCAACACCGGTGAGAAACCCTACGCCGGCACCACCCTGCAGATCTGGGGCCTGGTTGGCGACCAGTATCAGAAGATCGATAAGATCAATGCAAAGGTTTGGCTGTGGATGGTTTGCGCCGCTATTGAAGAGTGGGCATACCTGAACGATGTAAAACTGGAGTATGTTTCGCCTTACAATCAGGACTCTCTGATCGGCTCCATCAACTCCGGTGCAAAGCCTGACTTCTGTATTGCAACCCAGGAATTCCCCGCAGTTGCAAATATGGGTTTGATCCAGCCCTTCAATGAAGAGCAGAAGGCAAAACTGGCTGCTGTTGTTGGCAGCGATTCCTGGTTCCAGACCTACCGCGGCGAAGCTTACGGCATTCTGCCTCCCTGGACCGGCGCAGAAACTGTCAAGTACAACAGAACTATGATGGAAAACTACGGCGTTAAGACTCCTCAGGAGTACATTGACGAAGGCAACTGGACTTGGGAAACCTTTATGGAAGTTGCCCGTGCCTGTACAAAGGACACTGACGGCGACGGCAAACTGGATACCGTTGGCGCTACCGTTGAATCTATGCAGAGATTTGTCGATGTGGTCATCGAAGACCCCGAAACCGGTAAGTTGTCCTCCAATATGAGCAGCGCTACCAACAAGAAGTTCTTGGAAATGATCTACAAGGGCGCTGTTGAAGATAAGAGCATCCACACCAGCTATCGTGTCGTTACCGACCTGAAGAGCCCCACCATTGCTATGTCTCTGCAGGACGGCGAAGCATACAACTTCATGCAAAACCAGAAGATCCTGGAAAACGGTGACGTGATCGAGACCTGCCTGCCTCCTTCTGAGACCAAGGGCGGCACTCCCAGATTGTCCCTGACCAACTACAACTTCTTCATTCCTGTAGGTTCCGATGCAACTGATGCAGCAACCGATATGATCGCTTACATCTGCCAGGCCGGTATGAAGTGGATCGAGGACCACTCCGAAGGCTTGTACGATAGCGGCTTCAAGGGTATCACCGGCGCATGCGAGTACTCCAAGGCTTGGAAAGAACTGTACGAAGACTGGCTGTGGGAGCGCGATGACGAGTACGCAAAGATCAAGGACGACTACAACGAAGAAGCATATACTGACCTGTTGGAGGCATACCTGACTCTGCCCAAGTCTCCCGGCAGAAAGTACACCAATGTGAACACCACCATCTACACCTCCAAGACAGTGTACGAAGCACCTCCCAGTACATCTCTGGCAACTTTGGAACCCGCTCTGAACAACCAGATCGCAAAGTACAACGAGATGTTCCTGAGCGAATAATTGAACTGTTAACTGTAAAATTGGGCACCTGCTTGCAGGTGTCCATTTTTATTGCAGCACCCGCAATAAAAACATTTTAATTTGTTGCATAACCGTAAAAACTATGTTGCGATTTCATATATTTCGTGTTGAAAAGTCCACTTTTTGTGTTACACCGTGAGTCCCGACAGAGAACTTTTCCGACTTATAATGATGGAAAGCAAAACACGAAAACTGGGATCAGCAGGAGGAAAAGTAGAATGCGCCAAAAGATATTTCCCGACAACTGTATTGTTTTGGACGGCCGTATGGACGAGCCTGTCTGGAATGAAGTGCCCGAAGTAACCGGCTTTACCCGTATGTTGATCAATGGCGGCGGTCTGGTTGAAGATCAGACCTTTGTGCGGATCATTCCCTGCCAGAACTATGTGTACTTCGGCATCAAATGCGTTGACCCCGATATGGCCTTTGCAAAGTCCTATGTTTCAAAGAATATCTATCAGGGCAATAGTGTAGAGGTGTTTCTTTCTCCGTCCAACAATGTGTTTCAGGTGTACAATTTTGCCCTGACTTTGGACGGCCTGCAACAGACTGTTTGCTACATCGAGGGCGGCAGTC
>JAFQDY010000079.1 GCA_017399325.1 Oscillospiraceae bacterium | reverse complement strand
GTCAACAAGGCCGATGCGGGCACTCTTTGCCGGCACAAACGAACCCATCTGGGCCATCAGCACGATCAGCGCCACCTGCCGCATATAGGTGGATTTACCGGCCATATTGGGGCCGGTGATAATGGAGACCAGATTGTCCTTGCCGTCAAGCAGGGTGTCGTTGGGGACAAACAGGGAATCTTTCAGTACCTTTTCCACCACGGGGTGGCGGCCATCGGTGATGGCGATGGTGTTGTTAAGTGTGATTTCCGGGCGGCAGTAGTTGTTCTTGACCGCAACAGTTGCCAAACTGCACAGGGTGTCGATTGCGGCCACCGCTGCGGCAGTTGCCTGCACACGGGCAGCCTGTTCCGCCAAAAATTCACGCAACTGGGTGAAGATCTGATATTCCAAAGCGGTGCAGCGGTCCTTTGCGGTCAGCACCTGCTCTTCCAACTCTTTCAGTTCGGGGGTGATGTAGCGCTCGTTGTTGGCCAAAGTCTGCCGGCGGATATAATGGTCAGGTACTTGATCCACAAAGGATTTTGACACTTCGATGTAGTAGCCAAACACCCGGTTGTAACTGACCCGCAAAGTGCGGATGCCGGTCTTTTCCCGTTCGGTGGCCTCGATGGATGCCATAATGCCGGCGCCGCCGTCCATAATGTCCTGCAGACGGTCCACTTCCTCGTTAGCGCCCTTGCGGATAATGCCGCCCTCACGGACAGTCAGCGGAGGTTTGTCGGTAATGGTATTGTCGATCAGATTGGCGCACTCGGTCAGCGGGTCGATGGCCTGCTCCAATTTCTTAAGTAAGGGGGATTTCACGTTTGCCAGTTGCCGTTTCACATCCGGCAATGCCCGTAAACCGCCGGCAAGACCCAGTAGATCCCGGCAGTTTACCGTGCCGGTCACGATGCGGGTCATCACCCGCTCAAAATCGGTGATGTACTTGAGACTTTCTTCCAATTCACCACGGAAAACCGTGTCATTCACCAGTTCTTCCACTGCCGTTTGGCGGGAGACGATCTCGTTTATATCCAGCAGCGGCTTTTCCAGCCAACTGCGGATCAGTCTGCCGCCCATAGGGGTGTGGGTCTTATCCAGCACCCACAGGAGCGTGCCTTTTTTATCCTTCAGCCTAAGGGTCTCTTCCAGTTCCAGATTCCGGCGGGCATCGATGTCCAACTCCATAAAACGCCCGGTGGTATAGTACTGCAAATCCCGAATGTGGGACAGGTCGTTTTTCTGCAAAGCGACCAAATGGCGCAGCAAACTGCCGGCGGCCATAATGCTCTCGGGGAGATTCTCAAGGCCCAGTTCTGCAAGGGACTTGCCAAAATGCCGCTCCAAAGTCTGCCCGGCTGCATTCAAATCAAATTGCGCTTCCGTGCCTTCCGACAGACAGGCGTGCAAGCGGTAGCGGAGCGCATCGTTGAGCACATCTGCGCTTGCAACCGCGCCAAAGCGAATCACCTCAGCAGGGGAGAAACGGCCCAGTTCCGAAGCAGCCGCCGGCGCATCCGCGCACACGGTCACATAAAATGCGCCGGTGGAAACATCGCAGAAGGCAAGGCCTAACTTGCTTTCCTGTCCGTACATACAGCAGATATAGTTGTTGCGGCTTTCTTCCAGCATACAACTTTCCGTCACCGTGCCGGGGGTGATGATCCGGGTAATGTCCCGCTGGACGATGCCCTTGGCCTGGGCAGGGTCTTCCATCTGCTCACAAATGGCAACTTTGTAGCCTTTTTGCACCAGCCGGGCAATATAAGCATCTACAGAGTGATAAGGCACGCCGCACATAGGGGTCTGTTCCTCCTCGGGCTTACCTCTGTCCCGGGTGGTCAGGGTTAGATCCAGTTCCTTGGCGGCAAGGCGTGCGTCATCGTCGAACATCTCATAGAAGTCGCCCAGACGGAAAAACAGAACACAGTCCTGATTGCGCTCTTTAATTTCAAAATATTGCCGCCGCATAGGCGTCATTTCTTTCGGCTTTGTTGCCATATGTTTTCAGTCCTTTTTATGAAAGTGTACCGGTCAGACTCCAGGTGGTCGCGCCGGTAATGGTAATGTCAGCGAATGTGCCGATGAGGGATTTGTCCCCGCTTAAGCGAACCAGTCTGCCGCCCTCGGTCCTGGCGGTCAGAAATTCGTTGTCCTTGCCGTCGATCAGGCAGCGCATGGTCTTGCCGATGTAGGCTTTGTGAAGCTCCTCGGAAATGGAATTCTGCACAGCGCAGAGCCGGTCGAACCGGCGGTTCTTTTCCTCCTTGGGGGTGGGATCATCCATAGACGCGGCAGGTGTGCCGGGCCTGGGAGAGAAGATAAATGTAAACAAAGAGTCGTAACGCACATTTTCAATGAGGGAAATGGTCTCCTCAAATTCTTCCGCGGTCTCACCGGGGAAGCCCACAATTACATCGGAGGTGAGCACCAACTCCGGCATTACGGACTTGGCGTAATTTACGGCTTCCAAATATTTTTCCCTGTCGTAGTGGCGGTTCATCGCCTTTAAGACCCGGGAAGAACCGGATTGGAAGGGCAGATGCAACTGCTTGGCGATCTTGGGATAACGGGCCATCGTGTCAAAGAGTTTTTGGGAAGCGTCCCGGGGGTGGCTGGTCATAAACCGGACAAGAAAATCCCCGGGGATTTCGGCAATTTTCGCCAGCAAGTCTGCAAAATCCACGCCTGCGTCCAAATCTTTTCCGTAGGAGTTTACATTCTGACCCAAAAGGGTAATGTCCTTTACGCCGCTTTCCACAAGGCCTTTGCACTCAGCAAGAATGTCTTCCCACTTTCTGCTCCGTTCCCGACCACGCACATAGGGCACGATGCAGTAGGTGCAGAAATTGTTGCAGCCGTACATAATGGACACCCAGGCCTTAAGTTTACTGTCCCGGCTTTGGGGCAGACCCTCCACAATAGAACCGGCCTCGTCTTCGGTGAAGAACGTACGCTTGCCGGTCAACAAAACACGGCTCAAAATCTCCGGAAACTGCCACAGGTGATGGGTGGAGAAGACACCGTCCACATGGGGATAACTGTTTTTGATACGTTTAACAACGGTCTCCTGACCTGCCATACAACCGCACAGGAAGATCTTCTGACTGCTGTGGCGACGTTTTGTGTGGGTCAACGCGCCCAGATTGCCAAAGACCCGCTGCTCTGCGTGTTCCCGAATGGCGCAGGTGTTCATAACCACCACATCCGCGCCTTCGGCCTTGTCGGTAATGGCGTAGCCACTTTCGATCAGAATGCCCCGGATCCGCTCGGAATCAGCCTCATTTTGTTGGCATCCAAATGTTAATATAAAGGCATTGAGCGACAGTCCGCATTCTCTTTTTAACTCTACTAACTGTTTTACT
>JAFQDY010000078.1 GCA_017399325.1 Oscillospiraceae bacterium | reverse complement strand
GTGTGCCTTGCCTTGTGATCAATAACGAGAAAGTATCTTTTGGAAAGAAGAATATATCACAGATTCTTGAGGTCCTTCTTAAGTAATCAATATACAATGAACGGCAAACACCCCGTCTTTTGTGAAGACGGGGTGTTGTTATAGGCTTTGTTGCATTGGATTTTTCTCGGTAGTTTCACTTTTTCCGTACACCTTTTATACACCTTTTGTACACCTTTTTGGCATCAAGATGCATGGAATTATATGAAGATACCTTTTTGTCTGAATCCCGAAAGTTCTTGTGCCACAAGGGTTTATCGCATGTTTATGGATTTATAAGGAGTTACGAAATTCGGTCGCTGAGCAACGATACCTAATTTCATAATTTCCGCACTCCTTTTCATCAACAGAAATATCTTATAGCATTATATCACATTCTTTTCTACAAGGTTTTTCGCGGAAAAACATATGCGCGGCTACCTTGATACAAAGATAGGGATTGTTGCAATTAATAGCCTATAATGCTATAATGAAAAAAACGCAGCGGAGGAAGTATGTATGAAAACCATTTTGACGGCGGCATTTGTGCAGGAAACAAATCGGTATTGCCCCGGTGTGTCCAGTCGGCAGAATTTTATCGACTATACGGCGTACAACGGAAAAGAGGAAATCCTCCGGGGCTACAAAGACCGCAGAAGCGATTTTGGCGCGATGATCCGGTATTTTTCCGGCAGAGAAAATTATGACCTGATCCCCATAATTGCCTGGATCGCAGCCCCCGGCCCCGTGGTGGAGCAAAGTGTGTGGCAGATGGTTTGCGATACACTTCTGGAGGCCATTAAAAACACCCCAAAAGTGGACGGCATTCTTCTTTCTCTGCACGGGGCTATGGTCACAGAAAATTCCGAGGATGGCGAGGGTGATCTGCTAGAAGTGCTTCGTCGGCAGGTGGGCGATACAGTGCCGATCATAACAAGTCTGGATCTGCACGCAAATATCACCCGGAAGATGCTGGCAAACGCCGATGCATTTTTCCCTTGCGAATACTACCCCCATACGGACGATTATGATGCCGGTCTGCGGGCAGCGGATTGTATGCGCAGAACATTGGAAGGTCAGATCACCCCTGTGATGCGTTGCTGCAAACTGGATATGGTCTTGCCCTATATGCCCCACGCCCATCCGGCCTTTGCGCCCCTTTTGGCAGAAGCCCAGAGCCTGCGGGGCAAAGGCAATTTGATCGATGTGTCCATCTGCCACGGTTTTTTTCCGGCAGATATTTATGAGCAGGGCGTTGCAGTGCTGGCAGTTGCGGATAAAGACGCAGACCTGGCCCAAAAAACCGCAGATGTCCTTGGCGAAAAGGTCTTCGCAGCAAGGCGTGACTTGCGCCGCACTTTCCTGACCCCGAAAGAGGGGGTCCGTCAGGCGCTCCAAAGCGAAAGTTTCCCGGTAGTGCTGGCGGATGTGGCGGACAACCCCGGCGCAGGCGCATCTAGTGACGGAACAGAATTGCTCCGCAAAATGATCGAAATGGATGTGCAGGACGCGGTCGTTGCCACCATATTTGACCCCGAAACGGTTGCAAAGGCAGAAGAAGCCGGCGTAGGCAACGAAGTCGAGATCGATTTGGGCGGCAAGGTCGTCCCCCAGATCACAGGCGGCCCGATCCGCTGTAAAGCCTATGTAAAAATGCTCACCGACGGCAAATATCGCAATCGGGACATTATGAACACAGGCCGCATCGTGAACACGGGAAAGACCGCACTGTTAAAGATCGGCGGCATTTATGTGATCGTAGCATCTGTGCGTGTCCAGTGCTATGACCTGGAAGTCTACCGCAGCGTAGGCATCCGACCTGAGGATATGAAGATCCTGGTCGTCAAATCCACCATCCATTACCGGACATCTTTCGGCAATGTTGCGTCTGCAATGCTGGATGTGGAAGCGCCGGCGTTGGCGCCCCAATGTCCGGAGGCTATGCCCCTTGCCCATAGCCGCAGACCCATCTATCCCTTGGACGACATCTAAAATAAAAGCAGCAGGAATTCCTGCTGCTTTTTTATTGCAGCGCCTCCAGCGACAGTTCTCCTGCCAACTTAAACAGCGCGTCGGTAAGTACCTGCTCCAAAGGTATGCCCGCAGTGATGGCCACATTGGTGTAGAAACGAACCAGGGCAGGTTCTAAGAAAAGCGTAACCTGTGTCATGATTTCCTCCCTAAAAATCTGTGATTCATACTATGCAAACCCTTGACAGGCGTGCTACAATATATAGTACGAACAATGCGAAAAACAAAGGGGATAAAAACTATGGCAAAAGATAAAAAGGTAGAGCAGATCACCGATATGGAGCAGGACTTTGCCCAGTGGTTTACCGATGTCTGCACAAAAGCCCAACTGATCGACTATTCTTCCATCAAGGGCGTTTTCATTTATAGACCTTACGGTTATGCCATCTGGGAAAACATCCAGCACATTATGGACAAGGAATTTAAGAAACAGGGCGTTGAGAATGTCTATATGCCCCTTCTGATTCCCGAAAGTCTGCTGCAGAAAGAAAAAGACCATGTGGAAGGCTTTGCCCCTGAGTGCGCTTGGGTCACTATGGGCGGCGGTGAAAAGTTGGAGGAGCGCTATGCCATCCGTCCCACTTCCGAGACTCTGTTCTGCGAGCATTTCGCAAATGTGCTGCAGACCCACCGGCAACTGCCTATGAAGTATAACCAGTGGTGCTCTGTTTTGCGCTGGGAGAAAACCTCCCGTCCGTTCCTGCGGCACAGAGAATTCCTGTGGCAGGAGGGCCACACCATTCACGCCACTGCGGAAGAAGCAAAGGACTTCACCGAAACCATGCTGAATGTGTATGCGGACTTCTGTGAAAATGTGCTGGCAATGCCCGTTACCCGTGGTCAGAAGACCGAAAAGGAAAAATTCAACGGCGCAGAAGCCACCTACACCATCGAGTGTATGATGCACGACCGCAAGGCCCTGCAGGCAGGCACATCCCACTACTTCGGCGACGGTTTTGCCAAGGCCTTTGAGATCGAATTCACCGATAAGAACAACCAAAAGACCAACCCCCACGAAACTTCCTGGGGCGTGTCAACCCGCTTGATCGGCGGCATCATTATGACCCACGGCGACAACAACGGTTTGGTTCTGCCTCCGAAGGTTGCCCCCATTCAGGTCATCGTCCTGCCCATCGCCCAGCATAAAGAGGGCGTTTTGGAAGCAGCCGCAAGTATTAAAAACCGTCTGATCGACGCAGGTCTGCGTGTAAAGGTGGACGATTCCGACAACTCTATGGGTTGGAAGTGCGCCGAATATGAAATGAAGGGCGTGCCTCTGCGTGTAGAGTGCGGTCCCCGTGACCTGGAGCAGGGTCAGGTGGTTCTGGTTCGTAGAAACGACGGCGAAAAGACCGTTGTAAAACTGGAAGACCTGGAGTCCGCAGTTGCCGAACAGTTGGAACTGGTGCATAAGGGTATGTATGCTCGCGCCAAGAAGAATCTGGAAGACCACATCTACGAAGCCCACTCTCTGGAAGAAGCCAAGCAGTTGCAGGAGCAAAACGGCGGCTTCATCAAGACTATGTGGTGCGGCGAACTGGAGTGCGAACTGAAGATGAAAGAGCAGGCAGGTATGTCCTCCCGCTGCATCCCCTTCGCGCAGGAGAATTTG
Source organism: Oscillospiraceae bacterium (assembly GCA_017399325.1). GTDB lineage: Bacteria > Bacillota > Clostridia > Oscillospirales > Oscillospiraceae > Faecousia. The sequence goes on along the minus strand of JAFQDY010000078.1, from coordinate 4,119 downwards.
GGCGATGTTTGCCCCATCTGCGGCAAACCGGCCAAGAAGATGATCCTCTGGGGCGTTGCGTACTAAGTTTTATTCGCCTTGCGGCGAGTTCTATTGCTCCGCAGTGGTATTATGCTTCGCATAGTGGTATTGCCTTCGGCAGTTTTAGGCGAATAAAATACCACTGAAACCGAAAGGTTTCAATATAACAATTGCCAAATGGCAATAATATCACTCCGGCTTTAGTCGGAATATCACTAAAAGAGCGTTAGATTTTATGTGTAGTAAACACAAAACGACTGTGGGACAATTAGACGGATGTTGATTGCCTCCTTGAAAACAATCAAGTCGCAATGATTAACAAAAGGAGCGGAAAGCAAGTACTTTCCGCTCCTTTTTATTGTGTCCGAAACCTACTATCACTGTGGAATGCAGTCGATTATTTATAAATAATATTTCCTTGGCACTCCTCTACATTACCTTCGATCTTTTCGCAGGTAACGCTTCCTTGACAATGAACTACATTACCTAAGATATTGCTACATGATATAGTTCCGCCTTGGAAAGTACTCGCATTACCGTGTATATCTCCTTTACAGGAAAGTGTACCATAAAAATTGGATGCGTCGCCGTAGATTGTATTGCAATCAATATTTCCGGAACTGCTGACATTGCCAAAAATATCTTTAGAACATTGTATCGAACCTTGACATTCTACGTCACCAAAGATGCTGTCTTTGCAATTGATATTCCCAAAAACTTCGACTCGAGTGCGCTGACCATCTTCTCGTTTGGGAATTTCTAAAAGGATTTGCTCGTTAATCTCTTTGATATCTATGATTTGTTGCCCTCGTGCTACAACAACGCGAATAACATCATCACGTAAGGAAAAAACGTCTTTTAATCCGGAAATACACGGTTCTTTCCCAAACAATTCATCAATACTGATTCCAAATATATCTGCTAACTGGGGAATCAAACTAATATCCGGATAACATTGGGCGGACTCCCATTTGGATACAGATTGGTTGGTAACGCCCAATTTCTGCGCCAGCGCTTCTTGGGTCAAATTCTGCTGTTTGCGATAAAAACTGATGGTATCGTGCAATTTCAAATTCTCCATAGAATCACCTCTTTTTAAGTTTCTGTAGCTACAATGCTATTTTAACTTATCCACAGGCAGCAATCAACAACGCAGATGTTTGATTGCCCCAACCGCAGGTTGGATAAAAAGCCTCCCTTGCAAGGGAGGCTTTTATTATCTTGCCATCGGGAGCAGTTTCTTTTCGATAACTTCTGCCAATTTGTCCAGTTCTTCGGCGGTGGTTTCTCTGCAAAGGGAAACCCGGAAGGAACTGTCCATAATTTCCGGCGCAAGGCCCATAGCGGTGAGCGTGTGGCTGCGGTGGCCTTTGGCGCAGGCAGAACCTGCGGAAACGCAGATGCCTGCATCCTGCAAAATGTTGATGGTGTTCTGGGTGGGCACGCCGGGAATGGAGATGGAAAGAATGTGGGGCGCGTCGTGAGCGCCGTTGATCACAACCCCATCTAGTTTACATAACTCTGCGACAAGTCCGTCCAGCAAAGTCTTTTCCCGGGTGTTGTCCTCAGCCATTGTGGCCTTGCATACCTCGCAGGCGGCAGCAAAACCGAAAATGGCCGGAGTGGCTTCTGTGCCGCTGCGGAAACTGCTTTCCTGTCCGCCGCCAAAAAGCAGGGCAGGGAAGGACTTGAACTTGGGGCTGATGTACAATGCGCCCACGCCTTTTGGGCCGTGTACCTTGTGAGAAGAAACGGAGATCAGATCCGCACCCAAAGTCTTGGCGGTAAAAGGCACTTTCAAAAAGCCTTGTACCGCATCCGTGTGGAAAATGGCATCGGGGCAAACTTTGTGGGTCAGTTTTGCCATTTGGGAAATGGGCATCACCGCGCCGGTTTCGTTGTTGACCATCATAACAGACACAAGAACCGTATCCGGCCGCAGGGCGGCTTTCAAAGATTCCAAAGAAATGTTGCCCATTTCGTCCGGCTGCAAATAGGTAATTTCGTAGCCTTGATGCTCCAGTTCATTCATACACCGCAAAATGGCGTGATGCTCCACGGCGGTGGTGATAATGTGCTTGTTGCGCTTGCCATAGCGCTTGACGGTGCTGAAGATGGCCCAGTTGTCGGCCTCTGTGCCGCCGGAAGTGAAGAACACCCGGTCAGGTTCTGCACCCAATGCGGCAGCAACTTTGTGGCGGGCGTTGCGCAGCGCCGTTGCCGCGTCGATGCCGAACCGATACAGGGCGCTGGGGTTGCCCCAGTTGTTTGTCAGCGCGTCCGTCATAGCGGCCACGGCCTCTTTGCAAGGCCTTGTGGTGGCGGAATTGTCTAAATAAATCATATTACTCACTTTCCTACGCAGAACCGTTCAAAGATTCTTGCGGTAATATCTTCCCGGACGGTATTGCCGGTGACTTCGCCCATAGCCTCCATAGCGGCCTCCACATCGGTCAGCACCGCATCGGGGGTCTGACCTGCCTGCAGCCCCTGCAAAGATGCCTGCATAGCATCAGAAGCCCTGCGAATGGCATCAAATTGCCGGGGGTTGGTCAAAATAGAACCGTCGCAGGGCGTTTCGCCTGCAAACATTTCGTCCACCAGGTCTGCCAGCAGATCCAATCCCGACCCTGTTTTGGTGGAAACGGAGATCACTTGCATAAAGGGCAGATCGGATGGCACTACCGTGCTGCCCAGATCGGACTTATTGATAAGCGCGATCGCATTGTCTGCGTCCAAACACACATCAATGACCGCCCGGTCATCATCGGTCAGGGGCGCAGAGCCGTCGCAGACAAACAAAACCAGATCGGCCTGTTCCACCGCCTGTTTGGAGCGCTCCACACCGATGGCCTCGATCCGGTCATCGGTTTGGCGAATACCTGCGGTGTCGATCAGCCGCAGCCGGGTAGAGCCCAGCATCACCGTTTCTTCCACCGTATCCCGGGTTGTGCCGGCGATCTCCGTAACGATTACCCGGTCATATCCGGCCAGGGCGTTGAGCAAACTGGACTTGCCCACATTGGGCTTGCCTACGATGGCAACGGACACGCCCTGCCGCAAAATGCGGCCCTGTCCGTAAGTCTGCAAAAGGGTATGCAGGGACTTGGCGTGGCTTTTCAAAGCCGCGCTGTAGCGGTCCAAACCGAAGTCCTCAATATCCTCGTCGGGATAGTCCAAAACCGCATGGAAATGGCTGCACAGATCAGTCAGATCATCGTAAATGGGCGCAAGTTTCTTTTGCAGACGGCCACCTACCTGACCTGCCGCGTTGGCGGCGGCCTCGGCGGTCTCTGCTTCGATCAGGTCAATGACGGCCTCGGCCTGTGTCAGATCAAGTTGGCCGTTTAAGAAAGCCCGCTTGGTGAATTCGCCCCGCTTGGCAGGTGCTGCGCCGGCGGCAAACAAAGCGTTTAACCCCTCGGCCAGAACCGCAGGCGAGCCATGGCAGTGAAATTCCACTGTGTCCTCACCGGTATAAGTGTGTGGGGCTCGGGTGTAAACGGCCATACATTGATCGATCACCCGACCCTTTGTGTCTTTCAGCGTACCCAAAACCAGTTTGCGGTTGGGCGCTTCCCACAAGGGCAGACCGCTGTTTAATGTAAAAACCTTTCCGGCAACTTGCGCGCAGCCTTCGCCTGTAAGCCGCAAAATGCCGATGGCGCTGATTTGATTGCCGGTGGAAACGGCAGCGATCACAGATGACATACTCAATCCTCCCAAAATCGATACATTATATTTATTATACCATAATTGGAATGATAATCAAGCATTTGCGGGGCAAACTACCAAAGAGGTGAGCATATGGAAAATTTAACTTATACCGGCGCGTTGACCGACGAGAACATTACGAGCATCTTCCGCGATGCGGCGGATTTTATCCGCAGGCAGTTGCGCTGCGGCGATCATACCCTTTATGCCTACGCCATCGACGGACTGATCGCCTCGGCATACGCATCTGATTATATTTTTAAGCCCATCACCCAGCATTTGCGTGGGGATACGATGCGGGATCTCTATCAGGGCGCGCTGGATGGGATGATCTATAATAATGTAGCCAAGCCTTGCGAGGACTTAAATACTGTTGCACTGCTG
>JAFQDY010000006.1 GCA_017399325.1 Oscillospiraceae bacterium | reverse complement strand
TGCCCGACTGGAAGGCCGCTGCCGCATTGGTGCGCAAGATCGCAGAGAACTACAAACTGCCTTACTACACAATGTCTCCCACATACTCCGTATGTGCAGAACACGGCTACCTGCCCGGTGAGCAGTACACCTGCCCCCATTGCGGCAAGGCTACCGAAGTTTACAGCCGTATCACCGGTTACTACCGTCCTGTTCAGAACTGGAACGACGGCAAGAGCCAGGAGTATAAGGACCGCAAGGTTTACAACATTGCAAACTCCCGCCTGACCCGCACAGCTCCTGTGCAGTTGACGGCTGACGAGCCTTGCTGTGAGCCGGAAGTTGCCGCAAACGCAAAGGTGATTTTGTTCTCCCGTGTGACCTGCCCCAACTGTAAAGTAGCAGAAAACCTGCTGGGCAAGGCCGGCGTGGCATACGAGAAGTTGATCGCCGAGGAAAATGTGGAACTGTGTAAACAGTACGGCATTAAGGGCGCGCCCACACTGGTGGTTACCGATGGCACCAACCACGTGAATTACTACAGCGTTCCCGAGATCAAGAAGTATCTGGCTTCTCTGTAATTTGACTTTATAAACATACCGGGCAAACGCCCGGTATGTTTGTGTTCCGATAGGAGGAAGAAAGATGTATGATGTAGTCATTGTGGGTGGCGGCCCTGCGGGTCTTACCGCTGCCATTTACGCCTTGCGGGCAGGAAAAACCGTGCTGGTCATCGAAAAAGCCGGCTTCGGCGGTCAGATCGCCTACTCTCCCAAAGTGGAGAATATCCCCGGAACCATTCTCATCAGCGGCGCTGCTTTTGCGGAGAAACTTACCGAGCAGGCTATGGAACTGGGCGCGGATGTGGAACTGGAAACCGTTACCGCCATTGAAAAGAAGGGCGATATTTTCCATATTTCCACAGAAGACGGCGCGGCCTTTGAAGGCAAGACCGTCATTTTGGCGCTGGGCGTCAAGCACAGAATGCTGGGCCTGCCCGGAGAAGAAGAACTGATCGGCAAGGGTATTTCTTTCTGCGCAGTTTGCGACGGCGCATTCTACGAAGGTCAGGACACTGCTATGATCGGCGGCGGTAACTCCGCACTGCAGGAAGCGCTGCTGCTCAGTGAGGTCTGCAATCACGTAACAGTCGTGCAGAACCTGGCAACATTCACCGGCGAAAAGAAACTGGCAGACGCCCTGATGAAAAAAGACAATGTAACGGTCTATTTCAGCACCTTGGTAGATGCCTACCTGACCGACGGACAGGAACTGACCGGTCTGCGTATCCGCAACGACATCACCGGCGAAACAAAGGAACTGAAAGTGGACGGCGCATTTTTGGCAGTTGGCCTGATGCCCGAAAACGACCCCTTTGCCCAATTTGCAGACTTAAACGACTGGGGTTACTTTGACAGTGGTGAAGATTGCACCACCAAAACCCCCGGTCTGTTTGTGGCAGGCGACTGCCGCAGCAAACGGATCCGCCAGGTAACCACCGCAGCCGGTGACGGCGCGGTTGCCGCTATGGCTGCCTGCCGTTATCTGGACTGATTCTCCCATCGGTAGGGAAGTGGCTTTATTTACAAGATACCCCAACAGATTTTCGGACTGTTGGGGTGTTTTTTATTTCCGTTTTGTGCCAATTTTGGGTTGACGAACAGGTATTTATGGGATATACTTTGGTTAAGATGGGTATGGTGCAAGAATATGCAAAAACAGGACTTACCACCCCACAGAGAAAATGAGAAAAAACCTATAATTTCTGCGAACTTTTTAAGTTTTTAGGAGGAGAATTATGGCTAAGAACAACGATAGACCCAAAAGATATGCGTTCCCCGATCGCTACTGCGACGAGGCAAAGCGCCTGATGAACCAGACCGGCGTTCGCGCACGGATGGCTCCCAAAGAGGGCAACGAAGATGCCAACGTCTGTTGGGACGGCATGGTCGCCCCCGACGGCATGTTCTATTTCCCCCTGTCTTCCGAATCCGGTATGTGCGGCGCTACCAAGCTGGCGCGCTTTGAATACGACAATGACAGAGTGGTCACTTGCTTTAATGCAAAGGAGGTTCTGCTGCAGAATATCCGCAGATTGCCCCACTCCAAGTTCCACACTTCTCTGAACGCAATTCCCCGCAACGCCCTGTATCCGGAATGCCCCTATGATCCCATGGACTATCTGGTGATCGCTACCACCCACTCCACCGACCGCGCACCGCACCATCCGGAGTGGATGCCCTTCGGCCACCACAACCATGTTTGGGAAGGCTTCCCCGGTTCTCAGATCGTTGTTTACGACCCCAAGAACGGCCATGTGTTCTCTTTGGGCACCCCCGTTCCTCAGGAATCCATTTACGGCGCAAAATACGAGCCCAAGCATAACCGTCTGTATATGATCGGCTTTATGCGCGGTCATGTTTACTGCTACGACTTCAACGAGCGTCGCGTGATCAAGGATCTGGGCAAGGCTGCAGAGATCTTCTGCTACCGCCTTGTCTTAGGCGCTGACGGTCACATCTACGGCTGCACCAAGTCCGGCCAACTGTTCAAGGTCAACACCGATACCATCGAGTTGGAGAACCTGGACTTCCACGTGCCCGATTACGAAGACAACTACACCAGTATGACCTGGTACCGCTATATGGTTATGGGCCGCAACCACCCCTCCGGCAAGTACCTGTATATGGCATTTGCTGCT
>JAFQDY010000077.1 GCA_017399325.1 Oscillospiraceae bacterium | reverse complement strand
TTTGTCCACAGGTAACAACCTGCTGAATTTTGATGTGGGCGCAAACCCCTACGCCACTTCTTTGATGGCCTTTGTGTTCGCGACCTTGTCGGTGCTGCTGATCCTGGGACTTTGCACCGTCCGGTCTTTTAATCCCAATGTAGTGGTGCTGGCCGGCATCGCCATCGGTTCTGTCTGGACGGCGGCCACCACCATTTTGCAGTTTTATGCCACCGATGTGGGCCTTTCTGCCGCGGTGATCTGGAGTTTCGGTGACTTGGGCAGAGCCACCTATCGCACCGACGGCATTATGGCCGTGGTGGTGCTGATCGGACTTGTGTACTTTATGCTGATGGCGTGGAAGTATAACGCCCTGCTCAGCGGGGAAGCCACCGCCAAGACCATGGGCGTGAATGTGGCAAGTTTGCGTTTTGTCACGCTGCTGCTGTCTTCGGTCATCACCGCCGCCTGCGTGTCTTTTCTTGGTATTATTGGCTTTGTGGGCATTATTTGCCCTCATATCACAAAGAGAATATTGGGTCAGGACCATCGGGTTACCTTGCCGGTATCCTGCCTGATGGGAAGTCTTTTGCTCCTGCTGGCAGATACTTTCTCCCGCACATTGGGCAGCGGTTCTGCCCTGCCTGTGGGCGCGATCACATCGCTCCTTGGCGCGCCGTTCTTTATTGCCATTATCTTTGGTAAGAAGGGGGGGCACCACGGATGCTGAAAGTCAACGATTTACACTTCCGTTATCATCTGCACGGCGAACCCGTTCTGAACGGTGCGTCGCTTAACTTGAACCAAGGCGAAGTGGGTATCCTGCTGGGCAAAAACGGCTCCGGCAAGACCACTTTGTTCAAAAACATTTTGGGCATCGAAAAACCCCAACGGGGTGAAATTACCTTCGACGGAGAAAACTTGCTGAAGTTAAGCCGCAGAGAACGGGCAAGACGGATCGCTTATGTACCCCAGCATATCCATTTCGGCGATCTGACCGTGTTTGACTCGGTGCTGATGGGCAGAGTTTCCTATTTCGGTATGAAAGCGGGTCGGGAGGATTACGAAGCGGTGGAAACCATTCTGCGGGATATGCAACTGCTGAACTTTGCAAACCGCAGTGCTGAGGCTTTGTCCGGCGGTGAGAAGCAGAAGATCGCCATCGCCCGGGCGATGGCCCAGGAGCCGAAACTGATGATCTTCGACGAACCCACCGGCAACCTGGATATGGCCAACGAGCAACTGATCATTCAGGAAGCCAAGCGCTTGGCAAAAGAAAAGAACATCGGTATTCTGTCTTCTCTGCACGATCTGAATCAGGCCATTGCCTTTGGTGATAAATTCTTCTTTATGCAGGAAGGCATCATCAAATATGCAGGCGGCCGTGAGATTATCACCTCCGAAATTTTGAAAGAAACTTTCGATGTGGATGTGCGGATCCGGGAAATCGACGGGCAGACAGTTGTCTTGCAGAGCTTAAAGTAAAAATTCATCCCCCCGGGGGGCTTGCGGCTCGCCGGGGGTCTTTTGTATAATGTTTTTTGTAAAACTTCGCAAAAGAAAGGGAAGAGAAAAATGAAAAAAATCATATCTTTACTGCTGGTTTTGGTAATGATTCTGTCTTTGTGCGCCTGCGTAAAGATCGATCCTTTGGTAGACGGCGAAAATTCCGTCACCCTGATTGATATGGTCGAGCGCAAGGTGGAAATTATCCCCGGCAGTTACAAGCGGGTGGTTTGCGTAGGCGCAGGCGCTCTGAGAATGTACTCCTACGTGGGTGACGTTGTGCTCCTTGCCGGTGTTGAGGACATTGACAACACCGCCCTTTCCGAGCGTCCTCAGATGTTTGACTCCGTTGCCCGCCCCTATATGCTGGCCTACGGCGAAAGTTTCAGCAAACTGCCCTCCTGCGGCGTGGGCGGCCCCATGGCCCAGGCGGCTGAAGCGGAAAAGATTTTGGCCTGCAATCCGGATATTATCATTTCTGAGTTCAAGGACGTGGCAAAAGCCGATGCATTGCAGAAACAGTTGGGCGTGCCTGTGGTTACCGTCAGTTCCGGTGCAAACGGTGTGTTTGACGAGAACTTCTTTGCCTCTGTTGAACTGCTGGGCAAAATCTTCGGCAAGGAAGAAAGAGCCACAACCTTGCTCAAGTACATTACCGACGAGAAAACCGCAATTGCGGGCAAGGTTGCCAATATCCCCGATGCAGAAAAACCCAATGTATACATCTGCGGTTTGGGCAACTGGGGTACAACCGACCACCTGATGAGTGCTGAAAAATATATCTCTTTTGAGATTGCCGGCGTGAAGAATGTATTAAGCGGTTTGGGAATGCAGGGCATCGGCCCCATTGAGAAAGAAAAGTTCGTGGAACTTGGCGAAAAGATGGACATCATCATTATGGATGCCGCCGCGGTGAAGAACATTAAGCCCTTGTACGCAGAAGATAAGACCATGTTCGACACCTGCAAGGCATGGCAGAACGGCGAAGTGTATCTGGAAATGGCCTACAACGCCTACTATACCAACTATGAAATTGCGCTGATCAACACTTGGTTTATCGCCAAGACTGTCTATCCCGAGGCCTTTGCCGATGTGGATATGACCGCAAAAACCAACGAAGTTACCAAGGCGTTCCTGGGCAAAGAACTGGCCACCGAGATTTTTGCCTGCCCCAGCAGTTTTGGGGGCTATCAAAAGATCGATACCGAAACTTTCTTCGGTTAATTTCAAAGCGTATCATAATGTGGCCGCCTTTCTTGCAAAGGCGGCTATGTTGTGCTATACTAAAGAAAAACAATTAGAGGAAAATCAATGGAAAAGAAAGACATCATCGAATTTTTTGACCGCTGCGCCCCCACTTGGGATGCAGATATGATCAAAAGCGATGGAATCATCGGAAAAATTCTGGACAACGCCGAAGTGGGCGAGCATATGGACATTCTGGATGTGGCCTGCGGCACAGGTGTGATGTTCGATTATTATCTGCAGCGGAATGTGTCTTCTGTGGTGGGCATCGATATTGCCCCCCAAATGGCGAAAATCGCGGCGGAAAAGTATAAAAACGAACCCCGGGTGCAGGTGATCTGCGGCGATGTGGAAGAATATGCCTTTGACCGCAAATTTGACCGCATCGTGGTGTACAATGCCTTTCCCCATTTCCCGTATCCCAAGCGGCTGATCAAAATTCTGGCCGGCCTTTTGAAAGAAAACGGCAGGCTCACCGTAGCCCACGGTATGAGCCGGGAAGCCATCGATAACCACCATAGCGGCTCTGCCAGCAAGGTAAGTAACGGCTTGATGACAGCAGACAGCCTGAAGCGGATTTTCGATGCCCATTTTGATGTGGAAGTGGTGGTGTCCAACCGGTATATGTATCAGGTCAGCGGCGTAAAGCGGGATGTTCTGGCCCACACCCACGGAGGCGCGACCCATTCCCACGGCGGGCTGACCCACAGCCATACCCACGGGGAAGAAGAACACGACCACCTGCCCAATGAAAATGCCACCCCTTTGGAAGAACTGCTGGTTATGATGAAATACCTTGTCAGCCACAATGATGCCCACGCCCAGGAGGTTGCCGACCTTGCCGGTGAACTGATGGCCGCCGGCAAAGATGTGGTCTACGACGAGATTATGGACGCGGTTTCCGATTTCGATATGGTCAACGCAAAACTGGCCGCCATTTTAACCAAACTGACCGCAGAAGAAGATTTGTAAGAACGTCCATACCCTCTGCTTGCTTGCAAGCAGAGGGATTTTTATGAGATACTTGCAACATTTTGTTTCTTGATGTACAATGATCATCGGGAGGGATGGCAATGTCAGACATCATCAAAAAACTCAACACCCCGCTGTTTGAAGGAATCGAACCCGATGACCGGATCGGTATGCTGGGATGCACCGGTTACCACTTCGGTTCGTTTTCCAAGGGGGAGATCGTGGCCTTTGAAAGCGAAAATATCAGGCACATCGGCATTGTAATCTCCGGTGCGGTGGATATGATCAAAGAGGACATTTGGGGCAATAAGACCATGCTGGTGCGGATTGGCCCAAATGAAGTGTTCGGCGAGACATTTGCCTGCGGAACGGAGAACCTGTCCATCGTGACTTTTCAGGTCTCCGAGGATGCCCATATCCTGTTTATGCCCTTTGGCCGTATGATGTGCCGCTGCACCAATGCCTGTCCGTTCCATCAGAAACTAATCGAAAATATGGTCCGTGTGATCGCTGACAAGAATCAGGATCTGATGCGGAAGGTGGAGGCGGTTTCCAAGCGGAGCATCCGGGAAAAACTGCTTTCCTACTTATCTATTCAGGCCCAGACCCAAGGCACCCGCTATTTTGAGATCCCCCTTGGCAGAGTGGAACTGGCGGAATACCTGTGCGTTGACCGCAGCGCCCTGACCCGGGAACTGGTCAAAATGAGACAAGAGGGACTTATCGACTACGACCGCAACTGGTTTCGCATGCTATAAAAAGGGGAGAGAATTATGAAAAAGATGTTGGTTGAAAACATCCTGCCTTTCTGGCTGGAGCATTCCATTGATTACAAAAACGGCGGCATTTACACGCAGGTGGACGAAAAAGGCGAACTTTTCGGAACGGACAAAAGCGTGTGGTTTCAGGGCCGCGCCCTTTGGACTTTTTCCAAAGCCTACAATCTCATTGAGCAGAACCCCAAATACCTGAAAGCCGCAGAAAATATTTATAATTTCCTGCCCAAATGCACCGATACAGACGGCAGAATGTTCTTCACCGTCACAGAAGACGGCAAGAAACTGCAGAAAAGAACATACTATTTTTCCGAGACCTTTGCGGCCATCGGCTGCGCGGAATACTACAAGGCAACCAAGCGTCCCGAGGTACTTGCAGCTGCAAAACAGTACTTTACCGTGGCTTATGAGTGCTTCACAGGCGTTCGGCAAACTGCCCCCAAGGGTAGTCCGGAAAATCAGAATATGAAGGCCCTGTCCCCGGCAATGATCATGCTCTCCACCGCGCAGGTGATGCGAAGCATCGGCGATGACGACAAGGAATTCTATAACACCGTGGCCACCGAATGTCTGAACGAAGTGCTGAATGGCGGCTACCTGACCGATCGTGGCATGCTGGAAAGCGTTTCTGTTGACGGCGCATTCGTAGACTCTCCCGACGGCAGAATTGTGAACCCCGGTCACAGTTTGGAGGCTGCTTGGTTTGTGATGCTGGAAGGTGTTTTGACGGACAACCAACAGGCGATCGACGCAGGCAAAAAGATCATCGACATCACCTTGCCGCTGGGTTGGGACGAGAAATACGGCGGCATCCTTATGTTCGTTGACATCAACGGCCGTCCGCCCCTGCAACTGGAATGGGATATGAAAAAATGGTGGCCCCAGTGCGAGGCAATGATCGCTTTGCGGCTGGCATACCAACTGTTTGGTGACGAAAAATACGGCAAAAAATACGAAGAACTGAAAGCGTATTGCGAAAAGTATTTTGTCGACCCTACATACGGCGAGTGGTACGGCTACCTGCACTATGACAACACCGTGTCCATTTCCTTAAAGGGCAATATCTTCAAGGGCCCGTTCCACATTCCCAGACTTTATATGATCATGGCGGTTATGGACGAAGACGGCGCGATCGACCGTTACGCGCAATAGAAAGAAGGCTTGGCTATCAGTCAAGCCTTTTTATATAAATGTGATATTTGCAACATCAACTGGTGTTTTTCTGTCATAGTATATAGACAAAAGGAGGGATCGTCTATGTTAGAAGGATGCCAGGGAAAACCCAGAACCCCCACCATTATTGAAAAGACCTGCCCCCAATGCGGCGCAGAAATTGAAATGTTCTCCATCGATACCCAAATGACCTGCGAAAAGTGCGGCTTTGTGGCATATAATGACACATTAAGTTGTGTCCAGTGGTGCCAGTACGCCAGAAAATGCGTGGGCGATGAGATGTACGAAAAAATGATGGAGATCGCCGAAAACCAAAAACGGGAAAGTAAGAAGGTGGGATAACAATGATCCGAAGAATTATCACCATCAACGAAGAGAAATGCAACGGCTGCGGCCTGTGCGCCAAAGCCTGCCACGAGGGCGCTATCGGTATGGTAAGCGGCAAGGCAAAATTGCTTCGGGAGGACTATTGCGACGGCTTGGGCGATTGCCTGCCCGCTTGCCCTATGAATGCCATTTCCTTTGAAGAAAGGGAAGCGCCCGCCTACAATGAGGCTGCCGTTTTGGCCGCCAAGAAAGAAAAGGAAGAAAAGCTTCCTTGCGGCTGCCCCGGCTCTGCCTGTCAAGGCGTGCAGGCAAGCGCCAGCCAACTGCGGAATTTTCCATTGCAGATCAAGTTGCTGCCCCCAAATGCGCCTTATTTTGACGGGGCAGACCTGCTGATCGCCGCCGATTGCACCGCCTATGCCTACGGCAATTTCCATGGGGATTTTATGAAGGGTAAAGTAACTATGATCGGCTGCCCCAAGTTGGACGCAGAGGACTACGCAGAGAAACTCACCCGGATATTTACCCAAAACAACATCCGTTCCGTGACAGTTACCCGTATGACCGTGCCTTGTTGCGGCGGCCTGCCTTACGCGGTGAAAACCGCCATCGAAAATAGCGGTAAAGAGATTCCGCTTTCCGTGATTACAATCAGTCCGGATGGACATATTATCAAGTAAAGGAGTGTGCGATATGGGATATTTGAAAGGAAAAACCGTGATCATCACCGGCGGCGGCCGGGCCGTGTTAAGTGACGGCAGCTGCGGTTCTATCGGCTACGGCATTGCTACCGCCTTTGCCAAAGAAGGCGCAAATCTGGTCATCACCGGCCGCAACCTCTCCAAGTTGCTGGACGCGAAGGAAGAGCTGGAAAGACTCTACAATATCGAGGTTTTGCCTGTGCAGGCGGACATTGCTGCCGGCGCAGACAATGAAGCCACGGCCTTGCGCGTGGTGGAAGAAGCAGTGAAAAAATTCGGTGATATTCATGTGCTGATCAACAACGCCCAGGCATCTGCCTCCGGCGTTACGCTGGCAGACCACACCACAGAGCAGTTTGACCTTGCTATGTATTCGGGTCTTTACGCTACATTTTACTATATGAAAGCCTGCTATCCCCACCTTGCCAAAACAAAGGGCAGTGTGATCAATTTCGCCTCCGGCGCAGGCTTGTTCGGCAACTTCGGACAGAGCGCCTATGCGGCGGCCAAGGAGGGCATCCGAGGCCTCACCCGTGTGGCGGCCACCGAATGGGGCAAAGACGGCATCAATGTGAATGTGGTCTGCCCGTTGGCTTGGACGGCCCAGTTGGAAAACTGGGCATCGGCCAATCCGGAGGCATTCAAGGCCAATGTGCATATGCCCCCTATGGGCCACTTCGGCGATGCGGAAAAAGAGATCGGCAGAGCCTGCGTGGCGCTGGCGTCTCCCGACTTAAAGTATATGAGCGGCGAGACCCTGACGCTGGAAGGCGGTATGGGACTGCGGCCCTAGTCCTTAAAATAAATGGCGAAAGGCTTGACCGTGAGGTCAAGCCTTTTGCTGTTCTCTGGGCTTTATGTGCTTGAAATTGCCATATGTTTCGCTGACAACTTCAAAATAAGAAAATGTATCGGGGTATTTGGCAAGGATTTTTTGAAAATCGTGCAATTGGTGTTTGTTGACCACGCAAAGGAGCATCGTCCGTTTGTTGCCTGTGTAAGCGCCGGTCACATCCATTTCGGTGCATCCGTGATGAAGACCCAAAGTGATATCTTTCACAAGTTCTTCACTATGGGGCGTAATGATGGTAAATTTGTATGCAGTCTTCGTGGTTTTTAGCAGCAGATTTCCCACATAAGAGGATAAGAAACAGTATAAAATGCAAAGCGCCATGGGCTTGTAGTTCAGCGTGTCCCCGGAGTAAACAAAAATGGAGGAGACGGCAACGATGCCGTTCAAGATAAAGGTGACCACAAAGAAATTGGTCTCAGGCCGAACCTTGTTGATGTACCGGGAGATAACATCTGTGCCGCCGGTGGAGGCGTTGTTCCGAAAGCAAGTGCCGTAAACCGCGCCGCCGAGGACACCGCTGAGGATCACAGGGTAAATGGTGTCGTGACCCTCGGCGTTATACTGAATGAAATTCAAATCGGAATTTTGCAGCAGTAAAAAGGCGGTGGAATACACGACGGAAAACAGAAATGTCTTCACCGCGAAATCCCTTTGCACAAAAAAATACGCCAGAACGGAAAGGGGGATGTTGATCAGTAGCGACATATAACTGATGCTGAAGCCCGTCTTGTATTGGATCATGGTTGCGATGCCGTTTAAGCCTGCCGGTGCAAAGTTGTTGGTGATAATAAACACGTAGTAGACAAATGCCAATAAAACTGCGCTGAAAAGGATCTGCAAATAGGGCAAAACTTTTTTCATAGCGGTCATCTCCCAATCAGATTGTCTGTTTCACTGCGGCGATGTGGTCGGGGGTGGTGCCGCAGCAGCCGCCTAGGATGTTTGCGCCCATTTCGGCGCACTCGACCACGATCTTGGCAAAGCCTGCAGGGTCTAAGGGGTAGTGGGGCAGGTTGTCCGGCCCGATGACAGGGTTGCCTGCATTGGGCTTGCAGATCAGATTGCCCTTCACATACCGGCGCAGCCGGCTTACCAGTCCTGCCGTCATATCATCTGCCGCTACGCAGTTGAAACCAACGGCGCAAGCGCCGGCCTCCTCCAGCTCCTTCAGAACAGGCGCTGCGTCCCGTCCGGAGAAAAGGCTTCCGTCAGGCTGCATAGTAAATGTGTACATTGCCGCTTCTGCGCCCTCCAGCTCCGCGGCGGTGAAGATGGCCTCCGCTTCCTGGGGATATATCAAGGTTTCTGCGGCCAGAAGGTCAGCGCCGCCCTCCAAAAGACCACCGATCTGCACCCGGTAGTTTTCTACCAGCAGGTCAAAATTCTGGGGGTCAAAACTGTCGCAGTAGGCGGCCAATGTGGTCAAGTTGCCTGCAACCAACGCACCGTCTGCGGCAGAACGGGTCAGCGCCACCAGATGGGCGTTGATGGCCTCTGCCTGCTTGTGCAGATTCACCTTTTCCAGGGCGATTGGCTGGGCCTGAAAAGTGGGGGCGTACAGGATATTACTGCCTGCGTCCACATAACTTCTTTGCAGCGCCACCAACGCCTGAGGATTTGCCAAAATCCATTCCTCGGTGCAACAGCCCCGGGGCATACCTGCTTTTTGCAGATTTGAGCCGGTTGCGCCGTCAAGCAAGGTGGTTTTGCTGAAATGGGCAAGCAGTTGTTCTCTTGTGAGCATCATATCACTTCCTTTTAAGCCCATTATAACCTGCTTGCGAAAAAATGCAACATAGATTGACGCATTCGGGGGAATCTGTTAGAATAAAGAAAATCAAAACAAGGAGAAACCGTATGAAGAAAACAGTGTTAAGAAAATATGCGGAACTGATTGTCCGCTGCGGCATCAATGTGCAAAAAGGGCAGGAGGTGCTGATCTTTGCGGATCTGGATCAGCCGGAATTTGTAAAAATGGTAGTGGAGGAGGCATATAAAGCCAAGGCCAAGAAAGTAACGGTCGAGTGGAATTACCAGCCTTTGGACAAAGTCCATGTGCGCTACCAAACGGTGAAGACCATGGGTACGGTTACCGACTTCCAAAAGGCCCGCCAGCAGCATTACTGCGACACCATGCCTGCCCGGATCCACCTGATCTCCGAAGACCCCGACGGCCTGAAGGGTATGGATATGGAAAAAGTGGCCAAGGCCCGGAAAATGAGTTACCCCATTTTGAAACCCTATATGGACCGGCGGGAGGGTGTCCAGCAGTGGTGTATTGCCGCGGTGCCCGGCGCTGCATGGGCGAAGAAAGTGTTCCCCGGTGAACGCACAAGCGTTGCTATGGAGAAACTGTGGCAGGCAATTTTGTCTACTTCCCGGGTGACCGAAGACCCCATCAAGGCATGGGAAGAGCACAACAAGAATCTGCACGACCGCTGCGCTTACCTCAACAGTCTGGGCATTGCAAAACTCCACTACACGGCAGACAACGGCACAGACCTGACCGTGGGTATGATCCCCGAAGCCCGGTTCTGCGGCGGCGCAGAAACCAGCAAACAGAACATTACCTTTAACCCCAACATCCCCTCCGAGGAGTGTTTTATCTCTCCTAAGAAGGGTGTGGCCGAAGGCATCGTTTATTCCACAAAGCCACTGTCCTATCAAGGCCAACTGATCGACAACTTCTATATGCGCTTTGAAAACGGCAAGGTGGTGGAAGCCAAAGCCCAGGTGGGCAACGAACTTTTAAATACGATGTTGTCTATGGACGAAGGCGCGGCCTATTTGGGCGAGTGCGCGCTGGTTCCGGAAAGCAGTCCCATTGCAGAAAGCGGCATTTTGTTCTATAACACTTTGTTTGACGAGAATGCCTCCTGCCATTTGGCGGTGGGTATGGGTTATGCGGACACCATCGAGAATTACCACGAGAAGACATTGGAAGAATGCCGGGATCTGGGCATCAACGATTCCATGATCCACGAGGACTTTATGATCGGCTGCGACACCATGAATATCGACGCGATCACCCGCGACGGCAAGACCGTTGCCATCTTCCGCAAGGGAAACTGGGCGTTTTGATCAATTTTTCTGAAAAAATATAAAAAAACACTTGCATTCTGCATTCGCTTGTGGTATGATACTCGGGCGATTAATGAATTGCTAGGGTAATTATGCCCTTTTAGTCTACTAGAAAGAGGTGA
>JAFQDY010000076.1 GCA_017399325.1 Oscillospiraceae bacterium | reverse complement strand
GGAGTGCTGGGAGTGCTGGGTGTGCTGGGTGTGCTGGGTGTGCTGGGAGTGCTGGGAGCGCTGGGTGTGCTGGGTGTCGTACTGCCGGTATTGTTATTGCCGGTGTTGCTGCTGCCGGAGTTGTTACTGCCGGTGTTGCCGGAAGCGGGAGGTGTTGTGCTGATCACCGTATCATAGGTGGTGTACACAAGGGCGATCCAGCCGCTGGCGGACTTGCCCCAAGTATAGCCGGAACCGCTGGCGATCTCGGTGATGGTCAACTGCTGACCCTTTGTTGCTTTACCCAAAGAGGTATAGTTGGTTCCCGGGCCTTCCCGCAGATTCACATCAATACCGGTTACGGTAACAGTTACAGGATTGTCGGGTGTTGCATCATTGCTGGGAGGCGCATTGCCTGCAGCATCTTCCCACTGGGCATACAGGAGCGCATTTTTGGTAGATGCATCCAGAACGGTAACTTTCGTGCCGCCGGTCTTCTGGGTATACCAACCCTTAAATGTATAGCCACTCATTGTGGGAACGGGATAAGGTGTTGCGGTCAGGTTGGAATCGTAACCCTGGCTGCGGGGGCTGGTGGTGCCACCGTTTGCATCATAAAGTACATAGCAGAAATTGTCGGGCGGTGTTTTGGTTGTGGGATAAACACCGTTTATGTACATATTGGCTTCGTTCAGCCGACGACGCAGCAGATGGGTCTGGACCTGATTGCCGGCGCTGCACCAAAGGGCAAATGCGCGAATCAGTTCACTGCCTGTCCAACCCTTAACGATCGCATTGTGGAATGTGCCGCTTGTCTCATATACCCAAGCAGTACCGCAGTTATAGGAGAACATGATCAGCGCATCAAATTGCGCCTGGGTCAGGGTGATACCGTATTTATCAATAATTCTTGTGTTGATGTCGTACTCAACGCCGGACAGGTGGTTCTGCAGAAGAAGTTCTGCCTCTGCCTCCGTAATTCCGTGTTGGGTATAATATTCAATCATATCATCGGGGCAGCGTGTACCGTAACCCACAGTATACTGCGAGTAATCCCAATAAGGCTTGCTTCCGAAGCCTTCGTACAACTTCAAAACCCGGATGCATTCAGCACTTGTCGTCATGGATGAGGCAGCCTGAACATTCACAGAACCGACCCACACCATTCCCAGCAGCATCGCTGCTGCAAGAAGAAAACTGGTGATCCGTTTTTTCACTTTCATTGCTCCTTTCAATTTTCTCGGCAATATTATAGCAGATAAGTTACAAAATTGCAATCATTTTTTGTTGAATCCTGTTGGATTAACAGCCTGTTTTCCTATTAATTTGTGCTATTTTTGGCTATTCTTTACTGGTTTACCATAATTTGGAAAAAATATAGTAATTATTTTCTATCTTGTCGCAAAGCCGCCATCATTGCATTTCGGCCCGCCTTGTGATATAGTATTCTCATCAAAATGGGAGGTATGGTCTATGGATGAGAAAAAGATATGCGTTGCCATGAGTGGCGGCGTGGACAGTTCTGTGGCTGCATACCTCATGCTGCAGGAAGGTTACACCTGCGTTGGCGTAACGGCAAAATTGTGCGACCGCAGTTTGCTGGCAGATGCTTATAGTGAGCAGTATATTGATGATGCCAAGCGTGTTGCCGCAAATTTGGGTATGGATTTTTACCCCATCGACGGAGTCGAACCTTTTAAAAAAGCCGTTGTGGACGATTTTATTGTCAGTTACGAGGCAGGTCTGACGCCCAATCCCTGTTTTGTGTGCAATCGGCACATCAAATTCTCCTATCTGCTGGACAAGGCCTTGGAAATGGGTTGCCGCGGCATTGCCACCGGCCACTATGCCCGGGTACATCAGGACGAGACCACCGGACGGTATCTGCTTTTTAAGGCCAAAGATGAGGCCAAGGACCAATCCTATTTCCTTGCAGGTCTTACCCAGGAACAACTGTCCAAAGTCTACTTCCCCTTAGGAGAATTCACCAAGACCCAAATTCGGGAAATTGCGGAAACCCAAGGTTTCTTGACTGCGAAAAAGAAAGACAGCCAGGACATTTGTTTTATTCCCGACGGCGATTTTGTGTCCTTTATCAGACGCTACACCGGCAAGACCTATCCCTGCGGCGCGTTTTTGGATCCGGAAGGCAATACCGTAGGCAACCACAACGGTGCCATTGCCTACACTTTGGGACAGCGCAAGGGCTTGGGACTTGCTATGGGAACGCCCGTATATGTTTGCAGCAAGAATATGGCGGAAAACACCGTGACCGTAGGACCGGAAGAAGCGCTTTTCTCCGACACCCTTGTGGCAAATGATTGGAACTGGCTCCCCTTCCCCTCTCTGAATGAGCCGATCCGCGTAATGGCCAAAGCAAGATACCGCCACATTCCTCAGCCGGCTACGGTATATCCCATGGAAAACGGTTTGGCTAAGGTGGTCTTTGACACACCCCAACGGGCGCTGACTCCCGGACAAACCGTTGTGCTTTACGACGGCGATATGGTGGTCGGCAGCGGCACGATTCGATAACAAAAAACATCCATCGGAATCCGATGGATGTTTTTTTGTTATTCGGTTCGCAATGCGACCACAGGGTCTTTCTTGGCTGCGCTTCTGGAAGGGATAATGCCGGCAAACAGTGTCAGCAACATACTGATGAGCACCAACACCACGGCGATCTCCACAGGCAGGACCGCTTTCAGATTGGCAATGTCGGTCAGGGCAAACAAGATGATGTTCACCACGACGCACAGCGCATAGGTCACGCCCACGCCCAACAAGCCCGAGGCCAGACCGATCATCACAGTTTCTGCGTTGAACATACCGGATACATTTCGCTTGGATGCGCCGATGGCCCGGAGGATGCCGATCTCCTTGGTGCGCTCCTGCACAGAGATAAGGGTGATCACACCGATCATAATGGAGGACACCACCAGAGAAATTGCCACGAAGGCGATCAGAACATAGGTGATCGCATTGATAATGGTAGTGATGGAGGACATCATAATGCCCACATAGTCGGTGTAGCGGATCTGCTTGAGTTCTTCTACAGATTTATTATACTCTGCAATCACTTCCTCCAAAACATCCTTGTTTTCAAAGCTGGAGGCATACAGATTGATGGTAGCAGGATCTTCCAGATCCACATCGCTTAATGTCCGCAGGTTCTCCTCATAGGTGGTTTCGGCAAATTCCAAAATCTCACCGTAATAGACAGCGCATTGTTCGGTGGTATAGGTGGGCAGCGCCATCTGCAGCGCGCCTGCCAGCTGCTCCACGCTCAGGCCGGCAGTCTGCTGCTGCACCTGCAGCGCGTACTGCTGCTTGACCTGCTCGGTCAGCATCTGACGGAACAGTTCTTCCAGATCCTCGTCGGACATAGAGAGGATATACTTCTCCATCTCCTTTACATTCATACCGGCCTGTTGAGACAGGGCGTCGATCATAGTCTGCTCCATTTTGGTTCTGTCCATCTGCGCCATCTGGCCGTCCACCATAGCAGACAGTTGTTCTTCTGAAGGAATGCCCATAATTTTCACATAGGCTTTCGCCTGTTCTTCCACTGTCAGGCCAGCAACATATTTACGGAACGCGGTTTCCTTATCTGCGTCGGAGAGGTTTTCATCGTCCTTAAAAGGCAGACCTGTGAACACATCTGTGCCGGGTTGTTCCTTTTGGGCCTTCAACGCCACAGATTCTGCGTTCTTCTCCGCCACATACTCCGTCAGCGCTTTTGTATAGGCGATGGAGCCGGAGAGCATAGTAGACGATGCTTTTTCGCTGGGGCGGATAATACCGGTGATCTTCAGGGTCAGGGCATTGTCATACAGGTAGCGCAGACCTGCCTCGCTTTCCCGCAGGTCTGCATACAGGCCGGTATTTTCATCCAGTTTGAAGCAATCGCCGTTTAACACTACCCGGTATTCCTTGGCGCAGATCTCCTCGTAGGTCCACTTCTTTTGGGTGGTATCGATCTCGCCGCCGTCCAGGATCGCATCGAAAGATTCCTTGATCTTATCGTGGGACTCCAGGCCCATGGCAAACATGGTCATATCGTCGATCTCGTTGTTCTTATCCACAACCAGCACGATCTCATCGTAACTGTTGGGCCAACTGCCGTAGATCACATCGTACTGATCCTCCACCACGGGGTTGACAGGTTTGCCGTCCTTGCCGGAGAGGATCTCGCACCACAGATTTGTCTGCATACCGGGCATCATCATGGTGCTGCTCATACCGGTCATATTCTCCTGCATACCCATCATTGCGGACATATCCATACCCATATTTTCCCGAAGCGCTTCGGTGAGCATTTGCTCGGTGTCGGAATAGATGATATTGCCGGCGGTATCTTTGGTGTAGACCAAAAGATCCATATTGTAGGTATACTGGATACCGGTCAGCGCATCGGAAAGGCCGTTTTCCGGCTTGTTCATTTCCTTTTGCAGATATGCTTTGAATGCCTTCAGATCGTTTTCCGTGGATTCCAAGTTGTTTAGGGCGTTGATCATATCCGCCATAACAGACTGGGAATAGACCGCATCCAGATCGTGAGCGTCATCTTCTTCGGAATCAAGACCCATAAATGTGCGCATCAAGGTGCCCACATCCACGGTAGTTGCTTCCAAAGTAAGCGGATAGGAAGAAAGGGTATCTTCCTGCACCGCATTGATATAGGTGGTCATACCGTTGGACACCGCAAATATCAAAGCGATGCCGATAATGCCGATAGAACCGGCAAAAGCGGTCAAAGTGGTGCGGCCTTTTTTACTGAACAGGTTCTTTAGGGAAAGTCCAAAGGAAGTTGCCCAGGACATAGAGGGTTTGCGCACCCGTCGCTTTTTGCCGAAGATAGCCCGCTGCTCCTCTTCCCGGCAGCAAGTGCGTTCTTCTTCATTCAAAGGCGCAGAATCGCTGATCACATTGCCGTCCAGCATTCGGATGGTGCGGGTGGCGTATTTGTTGGCCAGATCCGGGTTGTGGGTGACCATCACCACCAACCGTTCTTTGGAAACTTCTTTCAAAATATCCATAACCTGCACGCTGGTTTCTGTGTCCAACGCGCCGGTGGGTTCATCGGCCAGAATGATCTCCGGATCGTTCACCAGCGCCCGGGCGATGGCAACCCGCTGCATCTGTCCGCCGGACATCTGACTGGGGCGTTTCCGCAACTGGTCAGCAAGGCCCACTCTTTCCAGCGCCCGCTTTGCCCGCTGGCGGCGTTCCCGCTTGGACACGCCGGACAAAGTCAGCGCCAGTTCCACATTCTGCAGCACGCTTTGATGAGGGATCAGGTTGTAGTTCTGGAACACGAAACCGATGGAGTGATTGCGATAAGTGTCCCAATCCCGATCCTTAAAACCTTTCGTGGAGTAACCGTCGATCAGCAGATCGCCGCCTGTTGCCTGGTCAAGGCCGCCGATAATGTTGAGCAAAGTGGTTTTGCCGCAGCCGGACGGGCCTAAAATGCAGACAAAGTCACTATGACGAAACTGCAAACTAACACCACGAAGCGCCCGGACGAGATTACCGCCCGAGCCATAGTTTTTCACAATGTTCTTCAGTTGCAACATACTGTGATCCCTACCTTTCATAGAGGAAAAGGCGCAGAAGGTCCTGCGCCTGAAAATGCGTTATTTATTCCTGCGGAATTTGCTGAAAGTGGCTTTCTTCTCTGTACCTTTCAGCAGACGGGAAATATTGCTTCTGTGCATAAAGATGATCAGCGCGACCAGGAAAATGCCCACGGCGACCACATAGGTCTTTCCCCAATGCAGGCACGCAAATGACACTGCAAAGGCAGAAGCGCCCAAAATGGAACTTAACGATACGTAGTGGGTCAGCCACAGGCAGAGTGCAAACACTGCCAATGCCACCAAGCCGCAACGCCAATCCGCCATCAGTGCAACCGTTACGCCGCACAAAACGCCTTTGCCACCACGGAATCCCAGCAATGCGGGAAAATCGTGACCCAGGCTCACCGCCAATGCGCCGGTCATCAGGCCCTCCTGGGCATAACCGTAGGGCGCAAGCAGAAGTTTGCCCAGCAAGCAGGCAACCACGGCCTTCAGCGCGTCGATCAAAAGTACCAACACGGCATTTCCCGGGCCGTACATACGCAGAAAGTTGGTCAGACCGGCATTTCCGCTGCCCTGACTGCGTACATCTTTGCCCAGCAGATTGGACATACTCACTGCGCCGTTCAAGTTTCCCAGCATATAGCCGGCAAATACAGTTGTCAGCACAGACAGCCACATAATTACTCCTCCTTATCGCCTTTCTGGCGAATGGTAATTTTAACAGGCGTACCCTGCAAGCCGAAGACTTCCCGGATCTGGTTCTCCAGATATCTCTGATAAGAGAAATGGAACAGCCTTGCGTCGTTGCAGAAAATGACAAAATGAGGCGGTTTCGTACCCGCCTGGGTCATATAATAGATCTTCAGACGGCGGCCCTTATCCGTAGGCGGCTGCACACGGGCGGTAGCTTCTGCCAGAACGGAGTTCAACGCACCGGTGGTGATACGGCTGATGTTCTGCTTATGGACATCCTGGATCACCTGGAACAGTTTATCCACACGGGCGCCGGTGAGGGCCGACAGGAACACAATTGGGGCGTAGGTCATATAACTCAAGCCGTCTTTGACCGCCAGTTCCTTGTCCCGCATGGTGTTGGTTTCTTTGTCCGCCACCGCGTCCCACTTGTTCACCACGATGATAGCCGCTTTGCCCGCTTCGTGGACAAGGCCGGCGATCTTGGTGTCCTGTTCGGTAACGCCGTCGTTGGCGTCAATGAGGATCAGGCACACATCTGCCCGTTCAATGGCCGCAACAGTGCGCATATTGGAGTATTTTTCGATAATGTCGTCTACTTTGCTCTTGCGGCGCATACCCGCCGTGTCGATAAAGCAGTATTTACCGGTTTCGTTCTCAAATTCCGAATCGATGGCATCCCGGGTGGTACCGGCAATGTTGGAAACGATCACCCGTTCCTCGCCCAAGATGCAGTTAAGAAGGCTGCTCTTGCCAACATTGGGCTTGCCAACGATGGCCACATTAATGATGTCGCTCTCCTCTTCCTCTTCCACTTCCTCAGGAAACTGCTCCAAGCACCAGTCCAGCAGATCGCCGGTGCCGTGACCGTGGATCGCGGAGACCTCAAACAGATCGCCGATGCCCAGACCGTAAAACTCGTAAACATCGGGGTTTACAGGGCCGATGGAATCGCACTTATTCACCACAAGGGCTACCGGCTTGCGGGATTTGCGAAGCATAGTCGCCACATCCTGGTCAGCAGCGGTAACGCCGGACTTTACATCCACCACCATCAGAATGCAATCGGCCAGTTCAATGCCGATCTCTGCCTGACGGCGCATAAATTTAAGCATATCATTCTCGGTGTCGGGCTCAATACCGCCGGTATCCACCAAGGAAAAATTTCTGCCGCACCACTCGCAATCGCCGTAGATCCGGTCCCGGGTCACGCCGGGGGTGTCCTCTACGATGGAAGTTCTGCGGCCTGTGAGTTTATTAAAGAGCATAGACTTGCCCACATTGGGCCGTCCGACAATTGCTACCAGAGGTTTTGCCATTTCGCATCTCTCCTCTCTCTTACTTTTCATTATGACACGAATGTATCAACAAATCAACGGGAAATCTCCCGATTCACACATCTTTTACAAACACTTCATAAATGGAAAAAGAGGAAGGCAACACGCCTTCCTCTTAGCTTACGCTTTTTTCCAGCCTTAGTCAGCCTTGGCGGCCAGGACCTGACGGCCATTGTAGGTACCGCAAGCCTTGCAAGCTCTATGAGGCATAACGGGCTCACCGCACTTGGGGCAAGTTGCCACGCTGGGTGCGGACAATTTCCAGTTGGAACCGCGACGCTTATCGCGACGGGCGCTGGACACTTTACACTTAGGGACAGCCATGGATGACACCTCCTTGGGTAATTCTGCTTTTTACAGCATTCTTTTTTATTCCTTATTGAGAAGCTGCTTTAAAGCAGCAAACCTGGGATCGATTTCCTTCTGGCAAGCGCAGGGACCTTCGTTCAGGTTCTTGCCACATTTGCAGCACAATCCTGCGCAATCATCCTTACAAAGCAATTTGGAATCCATATTCAGCACGAATACCGTCCGAACAATGTCATCTAAATCGGCAGTGTTTGCCTCCAGTGGGAATACCCATTCATCTTCGTTTTCTTCGTCGGCCAATTCGTTTACCAGCACCACCTCGACGGGGATCGCCACATCGCGGGTAAAGTCGGCTGCGCAGCGGTCGCAAGTTCCGTGGATGGTGGTATTGATCATACCTTTCATCACAAGAACCCCTGCGGTATTCCGCACAGTTCCGCTTATCCGCACCGGCTCGCTTACCGGTTTGCTTGTGCCGTACACAAGATCACGCAGATCCACGCTGTCAGAAAAGGAAATGCTTTGGCCGGGACAGTCCATAATGGATGTCAGTTCCAGTCGCATAGTATCCCCCTCCTAGCAGTCGTGCTTAGATATTATATAGTTAAATATCCCATTTGTCAAATACTATTTTTGATTTTTTGCGGATTTATTCCGAAATTTCAAGGGTTTCCCTGTTTTTCACCTGGTCCCAGAAAATTCGGAATGCTGTGGGAAGGGCTGCCCTGGTTTCAATTTGCTCCGGGGTCAGCCACAGGAATTTTCCTGCACAATCTGTGACTTCCGCATAAACTCCACGCATATCCCATTCTATATGGGTAAATATGTGTTTTCTCTCCACTTGCATATGGATTTCTTTTATTTTCAGTCCGTTTCGCTCCACTTGGTCAATTATCGCCTGCGTGCTCAGTTTTTCCCGCACATTGGGAAACTGCCACAGACCGGCCAGTAATCCCTCATCGGGGCGTTTTTCCAATGCGTAGCGACCGTCGCAAGAGAGAATGAATACCGTTTTTTCTTCCCGTTTGCGCTCCCGTTTGGGTAGTTTTACAGGTAGATTTTCGGCGGTATTTTGCAAATAGCCTTCACAAAAGTCCTTACAGGGGCAATTCTCACAATCGGGACGGCGGTTCGGGCCGCAGACCGTCGCGCCCAGTTCCATCAGCGCCTGGGTAAAGTCCCCTGCCCTTGCGGGATAAACTTCTGCCAATCGGTCGGTAACCGATTTTTTATAGGCAGGCAGGTCGATGGGCGTTGGGTCATTGGTAACGCGGGAGATTACCCGAAGCACATTGCCGTCCACTGCGGGAGTGGGCAGGTCAAAGGCTATGGAGCAGATGGCGCCGGCGGTGTATGGGCCGATTCCGGGAAGGGCCAGTATTTGTTCGTAGGTTTTGGGAAATACGCCGCCGTATTGGTCCATAATCTCTTTGGCGGATTTTTTTAAATTGCGGGCGCGGGTATAGTAGCCTAACCCCTCCCAAAGTTTGTGGAGCAGTTCTTCGTCGCATTGGGCAAGGGCCGAAACCGTGGGCAGCGCGTCCAAAAAGCGGGTGTAGTAGTTTTTCACCGCTTCCACCCGGGTCTGCTGGAGCATAATTTCCGACACCCAGATATGATAGGGGTCTTTGTCCTTGCGCCAGGGCAGATCCCGTTTATGCAGTTCATACCACGGCAACAACGCGCCGGGCAGCTTTTGCAATTCCTCCATAGGCACTCCCCCCTTTCGTGCCTATTTTACACCAGCACCGCTTTTTCTGTCAACCGGAAAGGCTTTTGACAAATTTTGTCTGGTTTGCTACAATACAAGTATCCTTATGAAGGGGGCATCTTTATGGCAAAGTTTGGGCGCATTGGCGTCTTTGTTATATGTTTGTGTTTCCTGCTTTCGTGGCTGCCAGCCGGGCAGGTTGCGGCGCAACAGGTTGAGGAAAACACCGCCCGGAATATTACGGATACCTGCACCGTCACCGCAGAGGGATATTCGGGTGTAGGCTTTCTGACCGATGGCAATATTGACACCTATCGCACTTCCTCTGAGCAGGCGCAGATCACACTGGAGAATGCAAGTGGCATCGGCGGTCTTTACTTGTTATTTGATTTGGAATACGGTACGTACACCATCAAGAATAATGAAACCGGAGTCACGGTAAAGGCCGGAGAATACAATTTCCTGCACGAGTATATTGACCTGAAGGCGCTTTTTGGTGTGTGTCCTAAATCGGTGACTTTGGAGTTTCACAACGGATCTGTGCGGCTGAGTGAAATTTATGCACTTTCCGATGGCACGCCGCCGGACTTTGTTCAGACTTGGCAAGCGCCCCTCGATGGCAAGGCGGATATTGTTCTGTTTTCCACCCACGGCGATGACGATCAGTTATTCTTTGCCGGACTGATGCCCCTGTACGCCAAGGCCCGGAACGTGGCATTTCAGGTAGTTTACATGACCGACCACCGCAATCTGACCACCGGCCGTACCCACGAAATGCTCAACGGTCTGTGGGCGGTGGGCGTGACCGCCTATCCTGTTTTCGGTGATTTTGAGGACTTCAGGATCGACGATTTGGAAGGCACATATAAACAATACGAAAAACTCGGCAGATCCCGAGAGGAGTTACAGGGCTTCGTAGTAGAGCAGGTGCGGCGATTCCGCCCCCAGGTGGCCATCGGCCACGACTTAAACGGCGAATACGGCCACGGTATGCACATGGTCTATGCGGATCTGCTTGTGAAGTCGTTGGAACTGACGGCAGACCCCGCCGCGTTCCCCGAATCTGCGCAAAAATACGGTGTGTGGGACATTCCAAAGTTGTATTTGCATCTGTATAAAGAAAACCCCATCGTGCTGGATTATGACACGCCGATGGAGGCCTTGGGCGGTTTGACGCCATTTGAAGTGACCCAGAAATACGGCTACCCCTGCCACAAGTCCCAGCAGTGGACGGATTTTACCCAATGGCTCAACGGCTATAATAATGAAATTAAAAAGGCATCGCAAATTTATTCCAATAATCCCACCAGGTTTGGTCTGTACCGCACCACCGTGGGCGAAGATGTAGCCAAGAATGACTTTATGGAAAACATCGTCACCTATGCTGAGCAGGAGCGGTTGGAGCAGGAACGCCTTGAACAGGAGCGCTTGGAACAAGAACGGCTGGAGCAGGAGCGTTTGGAGGCCGACCTTGAGGCGAAGCGTTTGGAACAGGCGCGGTTGGAGCAAGAACTTAAGACAAAAAGGCAATATGCTCTGCTGATTTCCGGCGGCGCCCTTGTGGTTTTGCTGGCTTTGGCGCTTGTTTTCGTTCTCAAGGGTGTTAAGCGCAGGCGCGCAAAATAGCCATAACAAAAAAATATCGATATTTTTCAAAAAGGACTTGCAATTTCCAATTTAATGTGCTATTATATGCAGGCGCTTGTATGAGCGCGGTATGCGCCGATAGCTCAGTTGGATAGAGTGACTGGCTACGAACCAGTAGGTCGGGGGTTCGAGTCCCTTTCGGCGTACCATTAAAAGGATTATCCCATTCGGGATAATCCTTTTAATTTTTATGTAAGGAAGGGACTCGAAAAATATAAATGCAACAGTCCGGTGGACTGTTGCTC
>JAFQDY010000075.1 GCA_017399325.1 Oscillospiraceae bacterium | reverse complement strand
TAATTCGTCCGGCTTTTCCCCCGGTCCACACCGTGCGTGCGACTTTCACCGCACACGGCGTTCCATCGTTTCACTTAATATCACTTTAACATCACAATTTTACAAGATTTCAGCATTTATTCGCCGTAGTGTTATTGCTCTCGGCTGATTGTAGGCAATCCTGCGAGTTCTCTTAGGTGATTAAGCTTTTTGAATTGCTTGTCATTCAACTTGAGTAAACCCAAATAAAAATCTATTGTACTTTGCCTTGTAGAATGTACCAGTTTATGCACATCTTCCAGTATAAGCACAAGATTGTTATAACCGTCTTTGCCGCCTTTGGCTCTTGGAGTTTTATGATGGCAATGTATTTCCTCTTGGCACAGGAAGTCCCTGCCAGTTATGGCACATCGACCTCTTTGTGCTGAGAAGAGAGATACACGGTTATCGTTATACTCAATTGAGCGGTTCCTTACTGGGTACTTATAGAGTTCGCCCAGTAGCCACGCATTTCTAAACATTAGATTATCGTGTTTCCACTTTCGACCCTCTGGCGTGAACAGGTTTACGGCTTTCTTTTTACCAACGGTTTTTCGATGGTGTACATATGCTATCGGAAGAATGTAGTGTCCTTGATACTCCATTATCCGCTTGCATTTCCCATAGTTCTTGTAATCTCCAAGTTTTGGAGATAGAGAACATTTCTTTAGGGGTCTAAGCCGATTGTACAGTGCCACATATATCGAATTGTGTATTTCTTGACAATCCACTGTAATATCCGTTGCCATACAGAAATAATTGTGTATTCCTCTGACTTCGGCATTGTACAGTTGAATGTTGGCAATGGCTTGTTTAGTATTACCGCTTCGTTGAATGACTTTGATTTGCTTTTTCAGTGCAACCTTTGTGCGCTCAATAGCTTTTGGACACATATGGGACGCAATGACATCTTTTTGACCTTTTCTTTTTGTTCTAATTTCAATCCCTAGGAACTCTCCAGGTTTCTTCCGCAGATTTACAATCCTGGTTTTTTCCATTGAAACATCAAGGTCAAGACGCTTTTTGAGCCATTCAGCAACTCCGTATAAGGTTCTGTGTGCTTCACTTTTTGTGGCACATAGTATGCGCACGTCATCCGCATAGCGAATGGTGTGCATTTCTTTTAGGTTGGTTTTTCGCATTTCCCGAAAGGAACTTCCTTTACTCAGTGTTCCGTTTGATGCTACTCCGCCTTTCCATTTGTACGCAAGTGGATTTTCTCCCCATTGGCTTTCCATATGCCAATCAAATTCGTTCAGAACAATATTGGCAAGAAGTGGAGATATGATGCCGCCTTGCGGTGTGCCTTTTGTGGGTTCCAAGATCGTACCGTCGGGCATTTGTATTTTTGCCTTTAGTATCTTCTTGATGACACATAGGAGTTGCTTGTCCCTTATACCCATAGCCCACATTTGTCGAATCAACTTAGAATGGTTGACATTATCGAAGAATCCTTTTATGTCTACTTCAATCATATAATACAGATTTGACCGATTGATATATCGGTAAACCTCGTTTATTGCATTTTCTGCAGACCTAAGTGGACGGAAACCAAAACTACCATCGAAGAACTTTGCTTCGCAAATTGGTTCGAGTATTTGCAGGATACATTGTTGTATCAATCTATCCCATATACACGGAATGCCAAGCGGTCTTGTTTTTCCGTTGGGTTTTGGAATATCCCTTCTTCGGACATTTCTGGGCTGATAGTTATTAAGAATATTACGCACTCGTTTGCATACTACTTCTGGCTCAAGTTTTTCAATATCTGTAATGGTCAGTCCATCGGTTCCAGGCGTTTTACTTCCTGTATTTCGTTTTATAGAACGGTATGCCATCAATATATTTGCGTCCGAAACAATGTGCTTCATCAGCTTGTCAAAGATAGCTCCGTTTTGGCTGTCTCTATACAGACTATCCAATAACTCTTGTTGGTCGTAGTATTCAGCATATCGAAGTTTGTTAATTTTCTTCTGCTTAATCTTTTTGGCCTTCTGTATTTCTACAGCAGGTCTTGCTGAAAGTTGTTCATTCACTGGTTCATCACCTCCATTGTTTGAGGTGCCTCTTTTAGGCTTACTCACATCCAATGCTAAGTGATGTTTAGTGTATATTAGTGTAACGACTTGTGGCCATTCCTCCTGCCTTCATTACAAAGGCTATCAACAGTTCGACCACTACTTTTCGGCACCAGCTCGACGGCTTATTGTTCTTCGTCCGTCTATTCTCATTATGAGAACCTGATACCTTTCCTCGTTCCCTTAACTTTATCTGTGCATATTCTCTTTTAGGTTTCTGCTATGGGCCTGTCGGATTCATATGCGCCTTCCGCATATAAGGTATTTCATAGCTCGCGATTTTTACTTTACCTCACCGACGTCCCTCTAAGGGGAATCTCCGTGTTTCCACGTTTTGCCAGTTTAGACCCGTACATTCGCAGATTTGTCAGTGCATTCCGCACATTCTAACCGTGAGAGATTTATAGACCCCCGGCATATCATTTCCCATATCGTTTACTTTAGGTTTTCTTGACAGGTGGGCTCTAGCCACTTGTGTACCAATCTCTACTAACCTATTTCATTGACTTAGGTACTCTTTCTGCCGACTTCACCGAGCTTCTGACTATTTAACTTTCGTTATATATAGCCAGTCGGAGTATTAGGGATAGTCCTTCAAGAGGGTTGCCCAACTTATCGTTGGCTCTATCATTTGACTATTCAAGTTAAGAGTTCTCCTTAATTATCTATCGTAGCGTTTCAAACAGGCGGGCTCTAACCACTTTTGTACCAATTTTACTTTACTACTTCGACTTCTTAAGTGCCTTAGCTTTTCACTAAGGAACGAGTCGCACCGCTGCCCTGACTTTTGTGAACGGTCATGGCATATGCCAGTTCCAATTCGTTCAGTTGGGTAAAATCGTAGGCGGCAACGCGGTCATCAAATAAGACCTTGACTTGCTCGGTCGCTGCGTCTACGGTTTGGACAATGCCCACATCCCCGTTGAAAATGCCGGCGCCTATGGTGTTGTCGTCAGGTTTTGTCCACAAAAGGTCATAGTTGTTGCGGATCTGCATCACCCGGTCGCCTTCCCGGAAGATGGTGTCGCCAAAGGCTTTTTCCTGTTTTGTGGGTGACGGGGGATTCAATGCCCGCTGCAGAAGTTTATTCAGGGCCACTGTGCCGGCTGCGCCCTTTTTTGTGGGGCAAAGCACTTGGATCTGGTCGGCGGGAATGCCCATCTTTTGGGGCAGGCGGGTGGTGCAAAGGCCCATGATGGTTCGGGCAACTTCTTCCTCGGATCTGCCGGGCAGGAAGAAAAAATCGCTTTTCACATCCCGCAAATGGGGCATTTCGCCCCGATTGACCCGGTGGGCGTTCATAACGATCAGACTTTCTTGCGCCTGACGGAAAATTTCGGTTAGGCGGACGCTGGGCAGCATATTGCTGCGAAGCATATCCCGGAATGGAAAGCCGGGCCCCACAGGGGGCAGTTGGTCCGGGTCGCCCACAAGGATCAAACGGGCGCTTTCCGGGGTGGCTTTCAGCAGGTGGTGCAAAAGTTCCACATCCACCATGGACATCTCGTCCACGATGACCGCGTCGGCTTTTAAGGGGTCTTGTTCGTCTTTGGCAAAAAACAGTTTGCCGGTGTGGGGGTCGATGCCCGCACCCAAAAGCCGGTGAATGGTGGAGGCGTCCCAGCCGGTCACCTCCGTAAGTCGCTTGGCAGCCCGTCCTGTGGGGGCGCACAATACGCAGCGCAGACCCATTTGGTCGTAGAGCGACAAAATGCCGTTCAAAATGGTGGTTTTGCCGGTGCCGGGGCCGCCGGTGATCACAAGCAGACCGGAAGTTGCCGCTTGCCGCAGGGCAAGGGTCTGCTGGGGGGAGTATTCCAGGTGGCTGCTTTGGGCGGCCAGACGGAGTTTTTTCTGCAAAGCGGGCGGCTCATAGAATGTCTTGTGGGCGTGTCCCAAAAGCCGGCGGGCGCAGTAAGTCTCTGCCCGGTACAAAGTTGGCAAATAGAGGATCTGCGTATCTGCCAAGCGGTCGCGCACCAAAAGGTCTGCTTCCAGCAGATTGTGGACGCAATCGTCAACTGTGGCGATCCCCACACCCAGAAGTTGGGAAGTGGCATCAATCAGTTTGTCTTCCGGCAGGAAACTGTGGCCGGCAGACTGGTTATAGCGCAGTTCAAACAAAATGCCTGCGTTGATACGGCGAGGGTCATCGCCTGCGATGCCCAAATTGATGGCAAACCGGTCCACCGCGCCGAAAGGCGCGTCCAGTTCTTCGTCCATCAAAAGATATGGGTCGTCATAGAGCAGGTCCATGGCGGACTCTCCGTAAAGCCGGTAGGTTTTCACCGCCAGTTCCGCGGGCAGGTGGTGGAGGGTGAAGAACTCCATCAGGTGGCGCATACCCACCTGCAGGCGGAATTCCTCGCCGATCTCCTGGGCTTTTTTGTCGGAAATGCCGGCGATTTCGGCAAGCCTCTCCGGTTCGCGTTCCATAATGAGCAGGGTCTGGTCGCCGAATTTTTCCACGATGCGGGTGGCGATCTTCGGGCCGACGCCTTTGATGACCCGGCCGGACAGATAGGTGAGGATCTCTATAGCCGTTTGGGGCATCAAGCGCTCCAAAAACTCTGCCTCGAACTGGCGGCCGTAACTGGAATGGTTGCTCCATTTGCCGGTGACCATCAGCCGTTCACCCACTGCGGGCAGGGGAACGGTGCCCACCACCGTAACGGTTTGGGCATCCTCAAGACGCAGGCGCAAGACAGCATAGCCGTTGTCGTAATTCTGAAACACAATGGCTTGGACGATGCCTTGTAAAATTTCCAGGTCTGGCTGATTCAACGCAAATTCTCCCATCTTTTTGATTGTTTCTAGTTTACAATATTTCCGGGGAATTTGGAAGAGGTTTTGGTGATTCTTTTCGAAAAATGTAGTTGTATATTTTGCCGAGGGTTGATATAATACTACTATGTAATATTGTGGGAGTATTGGCAAGGAGCAACAATGATGAAAAACGCGCAACTGCTCATTTGGATCACCCAGTTGGGGTTCAGCACCGCCGTGCCGCTGGTGGGCTTTATTTGGCTGGCCGTATGGCTGCGGCAGAACCTGCACTTGGGTTCGTGGGTGATCGTGGTTGGTGTGATCTTGGGCGTGGTTGGCGCGGTGGACGGCCTGCGTATGAGCCTGAAAGCCATGGAAAAAATGACGAAAGGCGAGAAAAAAGACCCCCCTGCGGGTTTTAATGAACACGAGTGATTTTTGTGAGGAAGTATGATGACAGAATCCAGAAAAATTGCATTGCGGCAGACACTTCTTATCGCCGTCGGCGAAGCAGTCTGTCTGGGAATTATGTTTGGGGTTTACGCCCTTTTGCATAAACTGGCCCTGCCTGTGATCTTGGGCGGATTGATCGGTGGGGTTTTGGCTGTGGCAAACTTTTTCTTTATGGCGATGGTCGCAACACTGGCTGCAGACAAGGCTGAAAACCAAGATGTGGAAGGCGGCCAAAAGATGATGAAAAGCGCCTATCCCATTCGGCTTTTGCTGATGGCGGGTATTTTGGTGGCTTGCGCGGCCAGCGGGTATTTTGATGTGCTGGCTTTGGCGCTGCCACTGCTGTTTGTCCGGCCTGTGATCCTGGTTTTGGGCTTTTTCGGAAAGAAGGGAGCGTGAGGAATGGAATTAAATGTAACCGGCGCATTTGTGTATTTTGAAATTCCCATATTTGGCGGAATTCCCATC
>JAFQDY010000005.1 GCA_017399325.1 Oscillospiraceae bacterium | reverse complement strand
CAGCCCCCCGTTATCCAGAACACTCTGACTGAGGTGATGGTGAAAGCCGGCATCAACGAGTTTGCTTGTTCCGAGACCCAGAAGTACGGCCATGTGACCTATTTCTGGAACGGCAACCGCTCCGGCAAGGTATCGGAAGAACTGGAGACCTATCTGGAGATCCCCTCCGATGTGATTCCCTTCGAGCAGGCCCCTGCTATGAAGTGCAGAGAAGTCACCGCCGCTATGGTGGAGGCTATGGAATCCAAAAAGTTCCAGTTCCTGCGCTGCAACTACCCCAACGGCGATATGGTTGGTCACACCGGCGTGATGCGCGCAGTTGTGGAATCCATGGAGGCTTTGGACGAATGTCTGGCAAAGGTGCTGGAATGCGCTGACAAGAACGGTTACACCGTTGTGATCACCGCTGACCACGGCAACGCCGACCAGATGACCGAGGAAAAGAAGGGCAAAGTTTCCGTTCGCACCGCCCACTCACTCAACCCCGTTCCTTTCATCATCTACGACAAGGACAACACCTGGACATTGAAGGAAGGCAACTTCGGCCTTGCCAATGTGGCCCCCACACTGGTGAAGATGATGAACCTGACCGCCCCCGACTGCTGGGAAGAAAGCATTGTTTGATCCGAAGACATAACCCCAATTGCTTACAGGAGGTATTTTATGATCCGACACGACAACGAGACCGGTGCCGTTACCGTCAGCACCAATGTGTACACCGATATCGCCGGTACTGCCGCCATCAACTGCATGAGCGTGAAGGGTATGGTTGCCCGTTCCGTTTCCGACGGCGTTTACCATTTGCTGCGCAGAGAGTCTATGGGCAAGGGCGTTCGGGTGGAATTCCACGAGGACAACACCATTTCCATCGACCTGCACATTATGATCGGCGACGGCGTGAATTTCAACGCTGTCAGCGAATCCATCATTGAAGAAGTGCGCTATATGGTGCATAAATGCACCGGCACGGAAGTCCGGGCGGTGAATGTATTCATCGATTCCATTACCATCGGAAAATAAAGCAGAGAGGTACGAACATTGAAACAGACAATTAACGGCGGCGATTTTCGCAAACTGATGCTGAATGCTGCCGCCGCTATCGAGATCAATAAACAGAAATTAAACGAACTGAATGTGTTCCCTGTGCCCGATGGCGATACAGGTACCAATATGTCCATGACCATCAACACCGCCGCCGCTGACCTGCGGGGTGTTGCCGACCCCACTTTGGAAAAGGCCGCCGATATGGCCGCAAAGGCTATGCTGCGGGGCGCTCGCGGCAACTCCGGCGTGATCCTGTCCCTGTTGTTCCGGGGCATTTCCCGGAAACTAAAGGGTGAAGAGATCTGCAACGGCCTGCTGTGGGCCCAGGCGCTGCAAGAAGGCGTGGACGCCGCATATAAGGCAGTTATGAAGCCTGCCGAAGGCACGATTTTGACCGTTGCCCGTCTGGCAGCCGCCAAGGCGCTGAAGACCGCCAAGAAAAACACCTGCTTTGAAGTTGTCCACGCCGCCGCTTTGGAAGAAGCAAAGGTGGCTTTGGCAAACACCGTCAACCAGAACCCCGTTCTGAAAAAAGCGGGCGTTGTGGACGCCGGTGGCCGGGGCTGGGTGGTGGCGCTGGAAGGTATGCTGGCCGCTTTGCGGGGCGAGGAACTGGTTGCCCCCGCGTCCGGCGCAGAGGCAGTTGCCGAGCAGGCATCTTTCTCCGATTTCAACACTGAAGATATTACCTTTACCTACTGCACAGAGTTCATCATCTCCCGGGAAAATAACCTGGATCCGGAAAAACTGCGGGCATTTTTGAGCAGTTTGGGCGACAGCCTTGTGCTGGTGGACGACGACGAGATCATCAAGGTCCACGTCCACACCAACGACCCGGGCAAGGCCCTTCACGAGGCTATGGACTACGGCTCTTTCGTCACGGTAAAGATCGAAAATATGCGCCTGCAGCACACAGAAAAAGTGATGAACGAGCAGGAATCCAAGCCTGCAGCCGCAGAGCCCGCCATCGCAGAGCCGGAAAAGGCGTTGGGCGTAGTGTCCGTATGCGCCGGCGACGGTCTTGCTGCCGTATTCGGTGATCTGGGCGTAGACGGCATCATTTCCGGCGGTCAGACCATGAATCCCAGCACCCAGGATATTCTGGAGGCTGTGAACAAAGTGCCTGCCGAGACCGTGTTCGTGCTGCCCAACAACAAGAACATCATTATGGCCGCCCAGCAGGTGGACGCTCTGACCGAAAAGAACGTGGTGGTGATCCCCAGTAAAACCGTTCCCCAGGGCATTACTGCTATGCTCAGTTTCAATCCCGACGGCACTGTGCAGGAAAACGAAGAGGCTTTGACCGAGGCTTTGGCCACTGTGGACACCATGCAGATCACCTATGCCGCCCGGAACTCCGACTTTGACGGCTATGACATTCACGAAGGCGACTATCTTGCGATTTTCGGCAGCGCTCTGTTCGGCACTGACCGGGACATCACGGTCCTTTTGAACGACCTGGCGAAAAAAGTGCAGGAAGACGGCAAGGAATATATCACCATCTACTACGGCGCTGACATCACCGAAGACGACGCCCAGAAGGCGGCTGAGATCTTTACCTCTGTCTGCCCCGATGCGGATGTGAATCTGCTTTACGGCGGTCAGCCTGTGTATTATTATTTGATCTCCGCAGAATAAAGAGAAAGGCTCACTACCCAAATGTGGTGAGCCTTTTTGAGTATCAGGAAAGGGGTTTGTATGGACTTTTTGCCGAAAAACGGCTTTGTCAATCGAATCATTGGGTTTGCCCGGGCCATTTCCAAGCAGAGGATCGGTATACACGCCGCCGGCGCAGGTTATTTTATCGTGCTGGCTATGTTCCCGCTTTTGGTGCTGATTTTGGCAATTTTGCGCTACACCGGCCTGCAGATCTCCACCCTTACAGACCTGCTGGAAGGCTTTTTGCCGGAAGCGCTGCTGCCGGCGGCCAAGCGGCTGGTGCTCAGCACCTATCAGAACACCTCCGGCGCGATGGTCTCCCTGTCGGCGCTGACCGGTTTGTGGTCCGCAAGCCGGGGCGTTTACGGCCTTTTAATGGGCCTGAACGCCATTTATGAAGTAAAAGAAAACCGGGGCTACCTTTACACCCGTGGCATCAGCGTTTTTTATACTTTTCTGTTTGTGCTGATGCTGCTTTTGACGCTGGTGCTGAATGTGTTCGGCAATACGTTGCTGCAAAAGATCCCCTTTAACAATCTGGCGCTGCTGCAGTTTTTGTATGACATCGTAGACTGGCGGTTTTTCCTGACCCTATTGCTGCAAACCGCCCTGTTCTCCGCTATGTTTATGGCCCTGCCCAACAAGCGGAACACATTTAAAGATGCCCTGCCCGGTGCGCTGCTGGCATCATTCGGCTGGCTGGTCTTCTCCAAACTTTACTCGGTTTATGTGCAGAATTTCCCTGCCTATGCCAATATCTACGGCTCGGTTTACGGCGTGGCCTTAAGTATGC
This sequence comes from Oscillospiraceae bacterium, assembly GCA_017399325.1. Lineage (GTDB taxonomy): Bacteria > Bacillota > Clostridia > Oscillospirales > Oscillospiraceae > Faecousia. The sequence continues at coordinate 20,951 of JAFQDY010000005.1, read as the reverse complement.
TGTGGCTGTACTGCTGCATTTCCATCGTCTTTTACGGCGGCGCGCTGAACCACTATCTGTCCGCCAGAAAATCTAACACAGAAGGAGCATAATTATGGGTTTTCTATCTGTTGCCGCCGGCGCAAATTACCGCCGCTATTTCCGCAAACTGAGGCTTCGCGCCAAAGAGGAGGGGCGTTTTTACCCCTATCTGTTGTGGGACACCGCCTGGTGCGTGTTCCGCTACGGTATGGCGCTGACCGATTATCTCAACTTCAAACTTTATAAGCGCAGTCACAAAGAGCGCCTGGAATACTTTGGCGCTATGCGGGAAGAAAAGTTCTACAACACCGTCTCCCCCGCCGTCTATAAGAAGCGCTTTACCATCAAGCCGGACTTTATCCGGGAATTTGTCGACTACACCCGCCGGGAAATTACTGTACCGGGTCGGGACGATTTTGACCATTTCTGCGCATTTTTGGACAAAAATGCGGTGTTTATGTCCAAGCCTTATGACGGCTCCGGCGGTCAAAGTGTGGAGAAAATGCGCCGGGAGGAGATCACCGACCGGAAGGCTTTTTACGACCACGCAGCCGCAAACCGGATCTTTTTGGAAGAACTGGTGCGCCAGCACCCGGATATGAATGTGCTTTGCCCCGCCAGCGTGAACACCATTCGCTTTATGACCTACAATGACAAGGGTACACCCATTTTGCTCTGGTGCGGCCTGCGTGTGGGCAACGGTGTGAATCCTGTGGACAACTTCCACGCCGAAGGTATGGGCGTGAAGATCGATGTGGACACCGGAAAACTGGTGGGTGTGGGCATCGACAAGGACAACCGGGAATTTGAAAAACACCCCACCACCGGCGTTCTGTTTGACGGATTCCAGTTGCCCTGTTTTGAAGAAGCCAAGAATATGGTGCTGGAAGCCTGCCTGAAAAGCGACAAGATCCTGATGATCGGCTGGGACATCGCCCTGTCCGACAAAGGCCCGCTGATCATCGAGGCCAACCGCTGGCCGGGATTTGACCTGGTGCAAGTGCTGGAAGACCGGGGCAGAATGGACATCGTCCGGGACGTCCTCCGCCGGTATCACGGGAAATAAAAAGTGTGTTTTGGGGCAATTTCAATAAAATAACAAAACAACCCCACCCATTTTCGACCGGGTGGGGTTGTTTTCGCTTTTTTACCGTTCGTGCAACTTTCGCGTGTAGGTGCAAGTAGGATAGTTGGCGCATCCGTAAAAAGCACCGTACGCGCCGGAACGCTTTATCAATTTTCCCCCGCAGTTGGGGCAGGTAAATCGTTCTTTTTTTAACTCCTCTGCATAGTTGTTTTTCAGTTCCTTTGCAAATACTGATTCCTGCCCATCGACCGTGACGACGAAGGCTTTCTTTTTTGCTCTGGTTAGCGCCACATAAAACAAACGGCGTTCCTCCGCATATGGGAATTGGTCACAATTATCCAACAACAACTCTAAAATCGGCGCGTCCTGAATTTTGCTGGGGAATCCCATTCTTGAACTTTTGTTGTTTATAATAAACACATAGTCCGCTTGTAGACCTTTTGACTTATGCGCTGTCAGGAACACCATGTTCAAATCAGGTCTGTTTTTTGCCTTTACATCAACAAGTCCGCTTACATTGTTGTATTGGCAGGAAAACAACTCGCTGTCCTCCAACAATTTCGCATCAAAAGAATATCTGCCAATGAAGAATACGCTGCTCCCTTTCGGTATATCCTCCAGTTTCTTTGCAGTAAATTCAATCGCAAATTTATCGGTATATCCAGAAATTTCTCCCAAAGGAAAGCCGGTTGATCCATTTATTCCTTTTATGGATTTTTTAATTTGGGCAGGATTTTGCATAACAAAGCCACCGCTGATCTCAATCATTTTTTGAGAGAAACGATAGGTCGTTTCGATCCTGCTGATTTCCGTCGCGCCCCAATACTTTGCAAAATTGAGGATAAATCCAATGTCGCTTCCTGCAAATCGGTAAATGCTTTGCCAGTCATCACCTACGCAAAAAAGATCATAGTCACTGATTTTTCGCATACTTTCTAAAAGTTGAAACCGCGCTTTGGAGATGTCTTGATATTCATCAACGATCACATATTTGTAAGGATGGACATATTTCCTCTGGCGGATATATTCCGATGCCAGATTGATCATATCATTGAAATCAATTTCCCTGTGATCCGCAAGATACTTGCAATATGCCACAAAAATCGGCTCCAACAACGAAAGCAGTATGTTATTTGCTTGTGCGTTACTACCTCCGCAATTCATTTCGCGGACTTTTTGTATATCGTAGCCGTTGCTTTTTATCAAATTGATCAATGTCTCGAGCAATTCGATCATTCCGTCCAGCACGGTGTCCCCCTCGGCGGCAACTTGCTCCCACATTTCCTTTGCCGTTTTCGGTGCTAATCGGACCGATGCCGCAACAAGTCTTTCTTTTAATGCCTCCAGTAAATTGCCTTCCAGTTTTTCGTAAGCATAGCACTCGATCATTGTTGTCTGATGCGCTTTATGGAGTTGGCGTTTCCATTCCATCGATGCACGATAGTTTTCTGTCGCACTTTTTCCATCTTCCGCTTTGAAATAGGCCGGAACCTCTCCCTTTCGGTTGATGCCGAAATATTCGATATAAATTTTATACTCGGGAAGATAAAAATCGGGATGATATTGTCCATATTTTTCCGTACGCGTGTCCACTTCATAGGGGCGCTCGTAGATATATCGCACACCGTTTTGTGTCAGAAAATTGGCAATATCCATTTCGCCATAGCTTTTCACCGTTATGTTGCTTATTGTTTTAGGCGGATTCAATTTCAAATATTCATCATATTCCTGTTTCGTTTTGAACTCAAATTCTGACTTTGCCACCACGCGGTTGTACAACAAATACGCGCTCAACAAACGCAAATAGGAATCAGACTGCATATTCTGCAAAAGTTGCTCCTTAACGAACTTTCGCAGGTTGATTTGAGTTATTCTCGGAACCTTCCCCTCAACTCGAGAAATGATCTCCAGTCCCAACTTATGGAATGTTGACGCTGCTATATTATGTCCTGTTTCGGTCGTTATGCGTTCTTTCATTTCTGTCGCCGAGGCGTTCGTGAAAGACAGCACCAAGATATCTTGCGGCAAGTACTTTCCCGTTTTCAGCAAATACTTGACCTTGCCAACCACGGTTGTTGTTTTTCCTGTACCCGCACCGGCAATTACCAAATGATTGCGCATTTCTTTCACAATGCACATCATTTGTTGTTGATCAAGTTTTCTTCCCTCCACATGTCCAATCAACGCGTATGCTTCCTGTGCTTTTACCTTTGCCACATACGCATTGTGCTTGCTGATTTTCTGGGCTATTGTATTGTCAACTTCTGCCATTTCCGCTTGCTTTGCGAGCAGCATCTTATATTTTGCTGCCTTTTTTAACTTTCGGATCTTGCCTTCTTCCAAATCTGCCAATACATCGCCGTTTTTATATCTCCACACCATTCCGGCGCCAGGCTCCACAAACGCTTGTTGTATTGAGAATATGGCTTTTGCATCATTCAACGCACCATCTGCCCGCAAAATCAAACTGTTACACGCTTCATTTCTTTCTTGAACCTTTTTTTGATGCTGATTGATGATCGTTTTTATAAACCCCATCGTCTCAACTCCTTTGTCTGTATATACTGATACTTATATTATGAGCAATACCTTATGCTCTGTCAATCGTTTTCCGTTCTTTTTGCTGCATACTCATAAAAACAAAATTGGTACACAACGCCTTTAGGTTGTGTACCAATTCCGGTAAATGTCAGTTGCACGACACGCTTTCCTAGTCCGAAAAGCGGCTGAAGGGACGATATGGGCATCGTCCCCTACGGATTCTACCGAAACCTACCGTATGCATTGTAGGGGGAAGGCTTTTAGTCCGAAAAGCGGCAGAAGTATTCGTACAAGGGGATGAGTTTTGTGAGAAATTCCTCTGCCCGTTGGCCCAGGGCCGGCCCGAAAATGTCTTCCGACACCGGCTCGTCCACCACACAGGCGATCTTGCCCTTCCAAGCGAAATAGGGGGCAAGTTCCTCGCTGGGTGCAGTTTTCGGGCGCTTGTACAATTCTGCGGAAACCGGCATACCTGTGGCTTTTTCCGTCTTTTTGATTAAGTCCAGAAATTCCCGGGGGTTAGCGGCGATCTGCTTGCGGAGATCTTCCAGCATACTGACCTTGGGATGCCACCAGATCAGGCCGTAACTGACCCCCTCCGGGCAAATTTCAAAGAACAGACAGGGGTTTTCTGCCCACCACTCCACGTCCTTGCGAATACAGATCCACAGGCTTTCCTTATAGGGGGTGGGGTGGTGAAGTCTTGCGTCCCGATAGATGCGGCTGACCTTCAAAAGGTTGCCCGGTCTGTCCCCAAAGGGACGGAACAGGTCTTTGCCCAACGCCTTCATAGGCTCGTACAGATGGTTTGCATAATCTTTTTTGTGTTCAGTGAACCACTCTCTGTTGTTGTTCATCCGAATGCCCCACAAAAAGTCGATGGTCTCCGGGGAAAAGCCTTCAAACATATTACAGTTTCTCCATTAAAATGCGCTCGGTATGGCAGGCCGCCTGACCGGGCAGAATTTCCGTCTTCACGCCCAGCACTTCCAGTTCCAAAAACTGCTTGCTCATAAACAGTTCGAAGTTGCAGCCGCCATCGGGCAGCAATTCCATATCAGGGGTGTCGAAGGTCAGGGTCAGTTGCTGGCCCTTGTTTTGGAACACTGCCTTACCCTCCCGGGAGTAGACGCCGATCTTGAAGTACGCGGGATCGGGTGCGTGCTGCACAGAAATGCTATCCTTTGTGAACTTCAGGCGGCTGTCGTTCAAATTGGTCTCGCCCCACAAAGATACGGTACGGGAGGGGTTGAGGCCGTCCACGCCGGAAAAGCCGATGGTGGCAGAGCCGTAACCGGCCAAAGTGTTCACGCCCCAGGATGCGCCAACGATGGGGGTTTCTCCTGCGTTGCGGAAACTGTGGTCAAGCCGCAGTGTGCCATCTTTCTCGAAGGTAATTTTCAGGGACTTGACGATGTTCTGGCGGGGGTCAAGGGACTGCTCCACGATCACGCCGTTGGGAAGTGTTTTATAATTCACCGGGTCGTTATCCGGGTGGTAGGAGTGGTCGCCCTCGGGGGCAAGCCACATCCGGTGGCCGCCGTAGAGCCGCCAGCCGTCGGGGGTGGTGAAGCCATCGGACAGGTCAGCCGGCTGGCTATAGTACAGATTTTCCATACCTGCGCAGGACAGGTGAACGATGCGGATGCCAAAGTCCAGCGCCACGCCAACATCGGTCTTGCCGTCGGTCATAAAGTAGATTCTGCCCAAAATGGGGTCGTTTTTAACGCAAAATTCCATAGTTTTCTCCTGTTTTAAAAAAGGGACGGCTTGCGCCGTCCCCTTGGGTTTCACGAAAGTTATGGATTAAACAATACCCATCAACAGTTCCATGACGTACATTTCGAGCTTCTCGTAGTTGCGCTCTGCGATGCACTGTGCCTGGAATTCCTTGTCGAAACGCTCGACCTTCTTCTCCAGCTCGGTAGCGATGCGGATGGAGTTCTGCAGGTGACGGTACTGATCCTCGGGCTTCTGGGTACGCATAGCCTTAACGTCGATACCAACCATTTCGCCGTTGGCGCCGTAGTTGTTGTCCATCAGAACCTTGATCTGGTTGAAAGCGCCGCGCAGGGACTCAACACCGAAGCTCTTGTCCTGGTCGTAACGGCAGCCGTTCTGGTCGTTCAGGTGAACGGAGCCCAGCTTGCCGAACTTCAGAGCAAATGCCATTTCGTGAGCGGGATCCAGGCCAGCCAGGATGGCGTGAGCGGATTCCAGAACTGCGCCAACACGCTTGGGATCCTTAGAAGCAGCGGAAACAGCCATAACGTGGCCGATAGTGCCGCAGTAAGAACGGTCGATGGGCTCGTTGGGCTTGGACTCGATCAGAACCTTGATCTTGTCGTCGTAGGTCAGCATGTCGTCGATGGAGTCGATCAACTGGCCGATCTTCTGAACGGGGTCCTTGGACTCTGCGCACAGAGTGCCTTCGCGGGCCAGCCACAGAACGATGTTCTTAGCGCCCATAGCGTTAGCGATGTCGATGGAGCGGTGAGCACGCCACATAGCGAACTCGTAGTCTTCCTTGGAGTTGGAGGTGAAGCCGCCGTCGGTGGTGTGGGGATCCATCCACAGACGAGGAGCGACGAACTCAGCAACCAGGCCGTACTTGTCCAAAGTAGCCTTCATGTCCTTAGCATAATCAATGATCTGCTTTTCGGTCATGTTGTTCATATCGGGCACTGCGTCGTCATCGTGGAACTGAACGCCGGACATACCGATCTCTGCGAACTTCTTAAACTTTGCCTCGATGTCAACTTCGGGACGAACGCCGGGGCCGAAAGCTTCTACGCCTTCGTTACAGTTCCAGGGACCTGCGGTAAACTTAAATCTAGACATAATATTGCATCCTTTCATTTTGTTGATTTTTGGTTTCAGGGCATACTTCCTGACTACTCTCATCTTGCCATAAACAGAAAAAGTAATCAAGTTTATTTTGCGTTTTACAGGCGATTATCTTGCGGTTTTTTATTTTTATACAATTATGACAAATTGGATACGCAAAAACTGGCAGATTTTACCCCTGCAAAGCGGCAAAAACGGATCAAATAATGGCAGTCAGGCTCTTGGCCTTCACTTCGTCGGCCATGTGGCGCAGGTCGGTAACGGTTGCGCCCGCCAGGATCTTCTCGTAAACGGAGAGGATCATCGTTGCCAGTTCGCTGTTTGCATCCAACTTGGATACATCGGCCAGCACCTGCTTGGCAGCGTCCAGGCCCTGCTCCATACCCTCTGCCTCGTTGATGTAACGGTGCAGGCCGGCAGCAGCGCCAACGGCAATGTAAGCGGGGGTGATGCCCTGCTCCAAAGCCAGCAGGGAAGAACCGATCAGGCGGTCGTCGGGACTTAACTTTCTGCCGGGGTCGCCGCCAACACGGCCGCAGGTATCCATCAGCGCCGCATTGGTAAAGCGGTTGAGCAGGTCAGTGATGTGCATCACAATGCTGCCCAGTTCCACGCCGTACTTCTTGGACAGAGCCACGGCGCTCTCCAGCATAGCATTCTGCACCAGAATACGAACGTCAGCCACATCGATGGACTGGTAGATGTACTGCAGTTTCAGCAGATCGCCAAGGTATGCGCAGGTGGCGTGACCCATATTGTGGATGTACAGTTTCCGCTTCAGGTAGAAATCGAAAGGCTCGAAGGGAACCATATTCTTGATCTCGGGAACGCCGCCCTTGAAAGCAGCCTTGTCGGTGGGCAAAAAGCCGTAGCGCTCAACGCAGACGCGCATAGGCTCGCCGTCTTTCATCTCCTCGGTCTGCACGGGGACCATACGGCCGATGGAGGCCTCGACAAGGCCCACGGTTGCGTCGAACTTGACCTTTTCGTCCTCGGTCAGCTGCTCTTTGATCATACCTTCCACCACCAGGTTTGCGTCCATCAGGTTTTCGCAAACGATGATGTTTAAGGGCTTGTCGCCCATGGCCCAGCGCTTGCGCAGGCCGGCAACGATGTTGGGAACGATGAACTTCAGAATTCTTGCGCCGACAGCGGTAGCCATAATGTCGCAAGCTGCGATCACATCGGATGCAGCCTCCATATCGTTGCCGTTGACGGCGGTGACATTTTCAACCATCACATCCTCGTGGCCGTTGCTGGACACATAGCGAATGGGGTAGCAACCCTTTTCCTGCAGGTGCTTCACGACGGGCTCAGCCACATCGATAAAGGTGACGCGGTAGCCGGACTGGCTCAAAAGCGCGCCGATAAAGCCGCGGCCGATATTGCCGCCACCATACATAACAGCATTCATAGTAACAATCCCTCTTTCTTACTTATCTCAGGTCGTTATAAACTTTCATTGCCTCTTCGGCAGTGCGCATACCCTCGGTCGCGCCGGCTTCGGACAAAGAGCAAGCAGCGGAAGCGGTGCCCATTTCGATGGCGGACTTCAAATCCATACCCTTCCAAGCGCCGTACAGAACGCCGGAGCAGAATGCGTCGCCTGCGCCAACGGTGCCGGCGATCCAGCCTGCGGGCAGTTTCAGGGAGGGAACTTCCACCAGATTATCGTTCTCGTCCAGACCGTAACCCACTTCGGGGCAGTGGATGACCGCCCAGGTGGAAACGCCCAGTTACTACATTTTCTTCAGGGCTGCGGGCATATTATCCTTCAGCAGTTTGCCGTCCTCGGTGCGCAGTTCCACACCGGTGGTGGCGCTGGCTTCCACTTCGTTGATGATGCAGTAGTCGGTGTAGCGCATTGCGGGGCAGACCAGTTTGCGGAAGCGGTCGCCGGCTTCGGAAACCACATCGATGGAGGTCTTGATGCCGCGCTTTTGGGCCTGCGCCAGCAGTTTTGCCATCTTGGTGCCGTACTCGGGGTCTTCTTCGTCCAGCGTGTCCAGCAGCAGAATGTAGCCGATGTGGAGCATATCCACATCCAGTTTATCCCAAGGAATGTCCTCTTCGCAGAAACCTGCATTGCCGCCGCGGCAGTGGTAGAAGGTGCGCTGCTTGGTGATCTCGTCGGCCATAACCAGAGTGAAAGAGGTAGTGCCAGTGATCTTTACATGCTGCAGGTCGATGTTGTCGTGCTTTTTCAGCTGCTCCATAATGTAAGCGCCGGCTTCGTCGTTACCGGTGCGGCCCAGTGCTACCAGAGGCAGTTTGGGGTCCAACTTTGCCAAGTCCACGATGTCGTTGCACAGGCAGCCGCCGATGGATTTGGAAGCGTCCTCGGTGATGGTGGTCAGTTCACCGGGCTTGGGGATACCGGCGATGGGATAGAGCATATCCACGATCATATTGCCTGCTACAGCAATGCCTTTTTTGTTCATAACGATGACTTCCTTTCTGATTTATAGGTTTTGTGTTCCGTTTGTGTATTCACGCCAGAAGGCCGCAAGCCAACTGCGTCCAAGTTCTTCCGATGCAAAGGTCTGTTCCTGTTCGGCCTGCTGCAAAGTGGTCTCCCGCCGCAGTTGCCGGCAGGACTCCTGGGCGGACATACCGAAATGGTTTTCCAGCATACGGGAGAGATATTTTACATCCGAAAAGCCGCTGACCACACTCACATCCGTCATACACATAGAGGTATCCCGCAGAAGTTTCAGCGCCCGTTCAAACCGGACGGAACTGACATATTCCTGAAATGTCATATGCAGATGGTCGTGGATGAAGTGGGACAGGTAGGTGGTGGTGACCCCTTCCTGCTTTGCCAGTTGCTCAAGGGTGATCTTTTCGCTGTAATTGTTGTCGATATATTCGGTGATGCGGCTCAAGCGCGCCATTTTTTTATTGCGCGCCAGATAAGCGGCTTCCGTCATCTGCCGATAGGGTGCGACGGTTAAAAGCCGGGAGTATAACTGACAGACGCTGCACACACAGCGCAGAGCATACAGGTCTGAGTCTTCCGCCATATAGTCGGTCAGGGCCTGCACCATCAGTTTGGTCAATTCTTTTAAATGTTCGGCCGGCAACGTGCCTGTCAGGTCGTTTTCCTGCAATTCCAAGTTGCGGAAACAGGACAAATACTCACTGCAGAACGAACTGGCCACCTGCAGGTAGGCCACTTTTGCGCCTGCTTGAGAGGATGCCTGGATCTGGTGGGGTTCGTTGGCGTTAAAGAAGAACAACGAGCCCTTTTTAACGGGGAAAATACGCTCATCGACCCGCACGGTGGCGTCGCCTTCCAGCACCAGACCCAACTCCAACGCCCTGTGGACATGGGTATTGCGGTTGATGATGTGCACGATACGGCCACGGATGTGGTTCAACTTGGGGTAGGCCAGTACTTCGTACTCTTCGTTACGAATTTTTCGCTGAGTACCCATAGCAGTCTCCTTTTCAAAACAAACAGAGGGCCGGCCAATGACCGGCCCTCCGACCTTGTTGCGTAATATGGGATTATGCCAAAGCGCTTTCTTCCTTGCGGGTCCAGCCGCCGTCGCCCATGTAGCCTGCGGGCAGAGCCTTCGGTGTTTCGAAGGTGGACTCCAGAGTCACGACCTTGCCGGATTCGGCAGAGCCGATGATGGAGTGCATCAGTTCGAATACATGGAAAGCCATTTCCTTGCTGGCGCGGTTCTTGCGGCCGTTGACGATCGCCCAAGCCATTTCGGCTGCGCCCACGCCACGGGAGTTTTCCGCATAGCCGTGGGTGTAGGGGAACTCGACCTTGTCGGACAGGGTCTTCTTGATGTAGACGGGGTTGCCAAACTCGTTGGGGTTGCCCATGTACAGAATACCCTCAGTGCCGTAGATCTCCAGACCGTAGGTCTCGTCCAGAATGCAGTCGGAGTTCATATGCAGAGTGCCCAGAACGCCGCTTTCGTACTGCATAGTAGCGGTAATGACGTTGGCGTCTTCCAGTTTGTACTCACGGCCGTACAGGTCGTTGCCCTCACGGTCGGTGCCGATACGGGTGTTGACGCGGTCGGGGTCATTGATGGCGGTGAAAGCAGAAACTGCCTTCACGGGGCCCAAAATGGAAGCCAGAGCAGTCAGGTAATAACCGCCCATATCGAAGCCGATGCCGCCGCCACGCTTGCACAGGTGGGGCAGGAATTCGCCATAGATGCCGTAGTTACGGCTGATGGAAGCGCGGCAGGAAACGGGTTTGCCGATCAGGCCGGATTCCACGATGTACTTGGCAGTCTGAACAGATGCGCCCAGGAAGGTATCGGGGGCAACGCCCAGATACAGACCCTTTGCATTGGCCAGTTCCACCAGTTCCTTACCCTGCCACAGTTCAACAGCGATCATCTTCTCGGAGAAGACGTGCTTGCCTGCTTCCAGGCACTGCTTGATAACAGGATAGTGGGCAGCGGGAATGGTCAGGTTGATGACCATATCGATGGTGGGATCAGCGCAGATCTCCTCGGTGGTCATCGCCTTGCAGCCATACTTGGCGGCTTGCTTCTCCATAGCGGCAGGGAACAGATCAGAGCAGGCAGCCAGTTCCAGGATCTGGAACTTGCCGCTGGTGATGTTGCTCATATAAATGTCGCTGATAGAGCCGCAGCCGATGATGGCAACTCTAATCTTCTTCATTGTATGTCCTCCTGAAAATTACAGGGACAGAACGATCTCACGGATATTCTTGGCAACCTGGTTGATCTCGTCAACAGTGGAGTTGATGTTGATGCCGGTGCCGGCGCCCAGACCCTTGTCCACAACACCGATGGAGATGTTCACAGCGCGCTCCAGGATGTCGTCGGTAGCGGGCAGCATATGCTTCTGATAGGTTCTCTCGGACTGACGGAAGGGGTGAGCGTCGGTCCAGGTCTTCTTGTCCAGGATCTGCTCCATGTTGTTGTATACGTGCCAGCCGGAGCGAGCGATCACGGAGGTGCCGGCCTTAGCGCAGAATGCAGCAGCCTTCTCCTTGGTGTCGAAGAGCAATGTCAGCAGGGTAGCGCACTCGCCTTCGTCGTTGATGGTACGGAAGCCAACGCCGGGCAGATCCTGCAGCTGAGCCTTCAGCAGAGCCTTCTTCTCGCGCAGAGTCTTCAGGATGTTGGGCAGTTTGCGGCCCTGAACAACAGCAACAGCGCCGGACAGTTCGTTCATACGCATATTAACGCCAACGATGGAGCGGTTGCCAACTTCAACGCCGGTACGGGAGGGCTTGTGACCCTGGTCGTGGTAACCGAATGCGCGCTCGTACAGATCGGGATCGGAAGTACCAACGAAGCCGCCGTCGCCGGTGGTGATGGTCTTAAACACGTTCAGAGAGTAAGCGCCCATGTCGCCGATGGTGCCGCAGCACTTGCCCTTGTAGGAAGCGCCGACTGCCTGGCAGCAGTCCTCGATGACATACAGGTTGTGCTTCTTAGCGATTTCCATGATCTGGTCCATCTTACAGGGGTTACCCAGCATATGGACAGGCATGATAGCCTTGGTGCGGGGGGTGATCAGAGCCTCGATCTTGGTGGGGTCGATAGTCAAAGAGTCATCGATCTCAGCCAGAACGGGCACTGCGTTCATCATTGCGATGGTGGAAATAGAAGCGATAAAGGTGTAGCCGGGAACGATCACTTCGTCGCCCATGCCGATACCCAGGGCTGCCAGGCAGCACATCAGAGAACCGGTGCCGGAGCTGGTAGCAACAACGTGTGCATGACCCAACCGAGCAGCGATTTCCTTCTCAAAGGTAGCAACCTTACCCTGGAAGCCGTCGACACCGGGAGTGCCGTAACGGAACAAAGCACCTGCTTCGATAACATCCATCAATTCCTTCTTTTCTTCTGCGCCGAATACATAAGATCCAGGACCGCCAGCCATAATAAATACCTCCAAATATTTTTGTTATTTTTTGTGGCGCGCCGCAACGCAACAGTGTCGTGTCGTCGCAATGCTCCACTTTATCCACATACATTGTACCGCAATGCGCCCATTATTTCAATAGTACGAATACACAAATAACCAAACCGAATTTTGTGTCTTTTGTGAACCTTTGGAAAAAAAGAAAAAGGAAAAAACCAAAAATCGCAAGATTGTCGGTTTTTCCCTTTTGTGGGTTGTTTGGGTGTGTGCTTGGGTTGTTTCTCTTCTTCAGGTTTGTTTTTTCATAGCGGGCGAGCAGCGCTCGTCCCTACGAATCCTCTCGAAACCTTTCGTTGGCATTGTAGGGGACGGCCCCTTGGACGTCCCGCAACAAACGGGCTGTCGAGGGCGCCAGCCCCTACGGATTCTATTGGTGCCTTTCAGGTGCATTGTAAAATCGCTGGCCGTAACAAAACATCCGCCTGCATAATTCCCGTTCGATCTCCTCAAGACAACAAATGATACACTCCACATCTGCGTCCTCATCAACAACACCCAGCCGGTCACACAGGCGGTCATAGGCATCCCGCATCTGCCGGTATTGCTGCATACAGTATGATCCGTCAGCAAAAGCGTTCTCCACGCCGGGCATTCTTGCGGATTCCTCCACATGGCAGGTCATTGACTCGTACACCTGTTCCCAAAGTTGCATTTCCATAAAAACCTCCTTGATAGTGTGGTTATACGAACACTATTCCTTTAACCATTTTACGGCAATAATAAGAAAAAAGCAAGTATAGGAGGGAATATTGCAATGATTAAATATGATCGCCTTTGGCAGACTATGAAAAAGCGCGGCATAACGCAGTATGCCCTTTACACCCACCACAATGTAAATCGTTCCCAGTTAAACCGCTTACGGAAGAATCAGAATGTGGAAGTGAACACCATCGACAAACTTTGCAATATTTTGCAGTGTTCCGTCGAAGAGATTATGGAACATTTTCCGGACGACAACCGCTTTTAATTTATAGCAAAAACCCTCCGTGGGAATTATCCTGCGGAGGGTTTTGTTCTGCCTTATCCAATTTCTTTCGTAGGCGCATACGGGCGAACGCAGTTCGCCCCTACGGATTCTATTGATGCCTTTCAGGTGCATTGTAGGGGCGAGCATTGCTCGTCCGCGGGGCGTCGTAGGCGCCGCCCCCTACAATTCTTTCGATACCTACCGTATGCCCCCCTGTAGGGGCGACCACAGGTCGCCCGCAATTCTCCATTCTCAACTCTCAACTCTCAATTCTCAATTTTGCATTTTGCATTCTTTAGTGCGCGCCGGAGAGGGGTCGCAGGACGCTGTACACATCAAAACGGGTATCGTAGAGGTCCGTGATAAACACCAGGTTCACCGCGGTGTTTTCGATGCCGCTTGAAAGGGCCGCGTTGATGGCCTGGGTGGCGTCCAATCCTTCCATATACATTCTCACCCGACCCTCGGGCAAGGTAAAGTCCGCAGTCTTCACAAAGGACAGGGCAAACTTATCCGTTGCGCAGGCAGCAACCAATGTGTTTGCCGCTTTGGTGAGCATTTGGGCCTTGTCGCCGGTCACATTGGTGTCGTTTGTTTCCGGGAACTGGAAGTCGTAAAGCACCACTTCGTCAAAGCCCAACTCTTTCAGTTCGATGATGATGGACATCAGGAAATTCAGTGTGCCGTTGCTGCCGGGGTGCAGCCAGTAACAACCGGTATCGTCCTGGAACAGATACCGGCCGGAAGAATGGTGCACGCCGTCCGGCACGTGGTTCAAGCCGTAGGTATAGTCCCGCAAAGCCGGGAATCGGGCGATCATATACATACCTGCCCGGTCGATAAACTGGATCAGTTCGTCCATTTGGGCGGGATCGATCTTACTGTTGCGCTTGTCGCCCACTTTGGAAGAATAGTAAAATTCGCCGTAAATGCCCTTTACATCCAGCATTACCGCCGTGCCGGCTTCCAGCGCAGCCACTTGGGTCTTGACGGCGGCAATATCTTTAAGGGCCTCGGCATCCACATAATAGCCGATCATTTGCTCCAGTTCGCCGGACACTTCCATTTCCGCGCCGTCTTTGTCAAAATGAACGGGCACGTCCGGCTCGTCGGGTTTTACCGCCAACACGCCGCCGGACAGGGGCGGCAGGCTGAAGTCCAGTTTCACCTGTCCGTCAGCAGTATATACCAAATATCGCTGCACCCAGATCAGCCAGCAGGCAAAGAGCGTGGCCAGGATCACCAGGACGATCAGCCCGATGACCAGCATCCGCTTTAACAGCCGCTGGGTGCGATAGGGAATGTTCATAGTGTTCTCCTTTTTGCGCTGACACAGCGCCAGTCTTCTTTCGCTTTGGTGCGGGTAATGTGGAGACCCGCTTTTTCCAAAGCGGCCACCACATCATTTAACCGGGTATCCAAAATGCCCGAGCAGATCAGGGTGGTGTTTTTCCCCATAAAATTGGGCAACACCGGGGAAAGACCGATGATCACATCTGCCACGATATTCACCAGCACCACATCGTATTGCGCTTGGGAAAGGCGCTCCATCAGTGCCTTGTCCCCGGTCACATTGCCGGTGTAAGCCAGAAACTTGGGGGCGGAAAAGCCGTTGTAGGCGGCGTTTTCCCTTGCAATATCCTCGGCTTTGGGGTCAATGTCCACGCCAACGGCGGTTTTTGCGCCCAAACGCAACGCCGCAATGGATAGGATGCCGCTGCCGCTGCCCAAGTCCAGACATTTGGCGTCGGGGGCAACCGCCTGCTCCATAGTTTCCAAAACCATTTGGGTGGAGGGGTGGGCGCCTGTGCCGAAGGTCAGCCCCGGGTCTAAAACCACAGGCAGTCTGCTGCCGGCATAGTCCTCTGCCAGCCAATAGGGCAGAACCACCAGTTTTTCACCCACTTCCTGGGGTGGGTAGTTGTCCTTCCAACTCTCCTCCCAGTTTTGCTCCCCAAGGGGGTTTGCGGTCATTTGCAGGTCGCCGAAGCCGCCTTTCTGCCGCAAATTTTCCAAAAGGGTTTCCAAACGGGCAAGGCTTTCCTGATCTTCGTCCTCTATGTACAGTTTGATGCAGGAAAGGTCCTGCAGTTTCTTCTGCAGATCTTCGTCGATATAATCCCAGCAGGCCCGGTTCTGATCCAAAAAATCCTCGAACTGGGTCTGGTCTTCCAAAACCAGATCGCTGAAGCCCCCTGCCGTCAGAAACGCCGCCACCTGCTCAATGGTCTCCGGGCGGGTGGCAACGGTGATTTCCAAATAGCACATACCCTCTACTTCCTTTCACTTCCGTTATTTTATCGTAAAAGACGGAAAATAACAACCGCAAAACCGCAAAATTTTTCGCCTGCTCTTCCATTTTTCTCAAATTTGTATATAATAGGTAATAATCAACAGCGTTTCCCCGGAGGAATTATGATCCAAACCATTGAAGTTTTACCCGGCATCACTTTGCGATGCTTTTCTGACGACCGATTCAAACAAGAAGGCTTAAGCCTGCAACTGGTGCGGCCTATGCGCAGGGAAGAGGCCTCTTTGAACGCCCTTTTGCCGGCGGTTTTGCTCCGCGGTTCATCCTCTGCCCCGGACTTGCGGGCCATCACCCAAAGGCTTGACGACCTGTACGGCGCGTCGGTGGGTTCACAGCTGCGGCGTGTAGGCGATTACCAGACCACGGGCTTAAGCTGCAGTTTTATGAAAGAGCGCTACGCGCTGGATAACGACAAGGTCTTCGCGCCTACGCTGGCATTTTTGCAGGAACTGCTTTTTGACCCCAAGTTGGAAAAGGGCGTTTTCTGCGCCGATTTTGTGGAGGGAGAAAAAAGGAATCTGCTTTCTGCCATCGCATCGGAGAAAAACGACAAGCGGGCCTACGCCCACGGGCAGATGATCCGCAGAATGTGCAAGGGCGACTCCTTCGGCACGCCCCGGCTGGGTCACGCAGAAGATGTGGAGAAAATCACCCCCGAAAGTCTTTACGCCCACTACCAAGCCATCTTGCGGGAGAGTCCCGTGAACCTGTTTTATGTGGGCCCGGCAGACCCGGCGGAAATTGCTGACCGTGTCCGGCCTATGTTTGCAGGCATCGAAAGAGATCCCATCGCCCTGCCGCCCCAGACCCCCTTCTGCGACTGCGGCGGTGTGGACGAAACAGAAGAAATGGATGTGGCCCAAGGCAAACTCTGTATGGGGTTTGTCACCCCCGTAACATTGCGGGACAAAGACTTTGTTCCCACCCAGATCTTCAACACCATTTTCGGCGGCGGTATGATCAGCAAACTGTTTATGACCATTCGGGAGCAGATGTCACTGTGCTACGACATCGGTTCGACCTATCACGGCAGTAAGGGCATCATTACCGTGTGTGCCGGCATCGACAATGACAAAGACGGCCTTGTCCGGGAAGAAATTATGCGGCAACTGCAGGCCTGTCAGGCCGGTGATTTTACGGACGAAGAATTGGGCGCTGCCAAGCAGGCCCTGCTTTCCCAGCTGAAAAACACCCACGACACCCCCGGCGCCATCGAGGGTTACTACGCCACCGCCGCGCTAAGCGGACTTGCCCTGACCCCCGAGGCCTATATGCGGGAAATCGAAAATGTAACGGCGGAAGATGTGGCCAAAGCCGCGAACAATGTACGCCTTCACACCGTTTATTTCTTAAGGGGGGCGCTATGATGGAGAAAATTTTCTATCCCCAAGTGGGTGAGACCCTCTACAAAGCCAAACTAAACTGCGGTCTTTCTGTGGCGGTGCTGCCCCGGCCGGGTTTTTCCAAAAAACTGTGCTATCTGGTGGCCGACTGCGGCGCGATCCACACCAAATTCACTATGGACGGCAAGGATTTTGACGCCCCCGCCGGCATCGCCCACTATCTGGAGCATAAACTGTTCGATATGCCGGACAGGGATGTGACCGAGGAATTTGCCCGCCTGGGCGCAGTTCCCAACGCCTTCACCGGCTATGATATGACCGCTTATTATTTCTCCTGCGCGGAGCATTTCGGGGAGAATCTTTCCCTTTTGCTGGAATTTGTGACCACCCCTTACTTTACCGAGCAAAGCGTTGCAAAAGAGCAGGGCATCATCGGTCAGGAGATCGATATGAACCGGGACAACCCGGACAGCCGTCTGTTTGAACTGCTGATGGCGGCGATGTACAAGGTCCACCCCATCCACACCCCCATTTTGGGCACGAAAGACACCATTGCCCAAATCACGCCCCAAGTGAGACGGATTTTCACCGGGCCTACTACCGGCCGGACAACCTGTTTTTGTGCGTGGTGGGCGATGTAGACCCGGAAGCGGTCTGCGCAATGGCGGAAGAAAAATTGAAAGACATTGCCTGTCCCCAAGTGGTTGCGGTGAAAGATTGGGACGAACCGGTTTCCACCGAAGTGAAATTTGCCACCGCGTCTATGGATGTGGCCCTGCCTATGTTCCATCTTGGTTTCAAAAGCCCCCGGCTGCCCAACGGTCCGGAGGGGGTCAAGCAGGAGATCATCGGCGATCTGGCGGCAGAGGCCCTGTTCGGCGAATCTTCCCGGCTGTATCTGAAACTGTATGACGAAGGGCTCATCGATTCGTCTTTCGGCGGCGGATTTGAGACCGTAGAGGGTATGGCCATGCTCCTTGCCTCCGGCGACAGTGAAAACCCTGAAGCGGTTCGGGATGCCATTTTGCAAGAGGCAGAGCATATCGCCCAAACGGGCATCGACGATGCCGATTTTCTGCGTATGAAACGCAGCGCGCTGGGCCGTCGGATCCGGGGTTTGGACAGTTTTGAGTCCACCTGTTTCCGGCTTTGCGCCTATCATTTCTCGGAGTTCGACTATTTCCGGATCCCCGATATTTATAAGCAAGTCACCAAAGAGGCGGTGCAGGAATTTATCCGCGCCACCGTCTGCCAAGACCGCCTGTGTATGGCGGTAATTACCCCCAAGGAGGATATGTAATATGAGTTGGATAAAAGGTGCATCTGCCATCTCCTTTCCCGGTCTGGGAATCGGAGAATTCAACCCCCCGAAAGGCTTTTCTGTGGGCTCTTTTGAATTTGCCTTTTACGGCCTGATCATCGCGCTGGGCCTGTTTCTGGCGGCGGTTTACGGTCTGCGCCGAAAAAAAGAATTCGGTTTGAACGAAGATCTGATCATTGACGGCCTTTTGATCATCGTGCCTGTTTCCGTCATTTGCGCAAGGCTTTACTACTGCATTTTCTCTTGGGACGAATACAAGGCAAACCCCATCGAAACGCTCTATATCTGGAAGGGCGGCCTTGCCATTTACGGCGCGGTCATCGGCGCGGCTGTTTCCGTTGTTGTCTACTGCAAGGTGCGCAAACTCTCTTTGCCTGCGGTTCTGGACATCACATCTATGGGATTCCTCATCGGACAGGCCGTGGGCCGCTGGGGCAACTTCTTCAACCGGGAAGCCTACGGCGCGCAGACGGAGAGTTTCCTGCGTATGGGCCTGAATCTGACGGAAAAAGGCTACGCATCCACCCAGACCTATTACTACCACCCCACATTCCTGTATGAATCTTTGTGGAATGGAGCAGGTTTCGTTTTGCTGCACTTTTTGTCCAAGCGCCGGAAATATGACGGCCAGATCGCATTGGGTTATGTGGCCTGGTACGGCTTGGGTCGGGCATTGATCGAGGGTCTGCGCACCGACAGTTTGTACTGGGGACCCATTCGGGTCAGCCAGATCCTGGCGGCGGTCAGTTGCTTGGCGGCAGTTGGAGTTTTGGTTTGGCAAGGTTTTAAGCCCCACGGGGCAGACGCCCTTGTGTGCAACCGCATCGCGGCAGAAGAAACCGTCGACGAGGAAGAAATCGCCGACGCAGAAGAAGCCGAAGGATCCGCAGAGTAATTGAGAATTGTGCGGGCGTGCATTGCACGCCCGCCACTTGCCTCTCCCTTTGGGAGAGGTGGCTGCCCGCAAGGGCAGACGGAGAGGGTTGTTCCGAATCTGCATAACCCCCTCAGTCAAAAATCAAAGATTTTTGCCAGCTCCCCCGGAGGGGGCGCCAAGATCATTCTGCATTTTGCATTTTGTATTCTGCATTATAAAAAGCACCGCTGAAGAAAACCTTCAGCGGTGCTTTTTATTTATTGGATGGGTTCAAAATCGGCAGCGCCGTGTTTGCACAGGGGGCAGACAATATCGGGGGGCAGTTCCTCACCCTCATATACCCAGCCGCAGATCTTGCAGACAAAACCCTTCTTGTCGGTCTCAGGCTTGGGTTTCACATGCTCCAGATAGTAGGTGTAGGACATAGTCTCCACATCGCTCAGGTTCACACACTGGGCCACATCGCAGATGAACATCATGTGGGTCTGCAGATCTATCTGACTGATCACCTTGCAGGAGATATAGGCGTTGGAATACTTATCCAGCACCAGCAGACCGTTGGCGGTGCGCTGGGTGTGGGGGAAGTCCGCGAACTTGTCAACTTCCTTGCCGGACTGGAAGCCGAAGTTCCGGAACACACTGAAAGGCGCGTCCTGGGACAGGGTAGAGATATTCAGAAGGCCTGTTTTTTCGATCACTTGGCAGGAGTAGTTCTGCTTGTTGACGGTGACCGCCACCCGGTTGGGGGTGCTGGTGACCTGGGTGACCGTGTTCACGATCAGGCCGTTGTCCTTCTTGCCGTCGTTGGTGGTGACCACATACAGGCCGTAGCCAATGTGGAACAGTGCCGTGGGGTCAACGAAATCGTCCTGCACTTCCACAGGTTTATAAGAGCGAGCCAGTTCGTCAGCCAGGCTAAGCACCTGCTTAACAGAATCTTCGTTCAAAGCGGACTTGATGGTCACACTGTTTTCGGCGAAGGTGATCTTGGGGGACTTTTCCAGTTTCTCTCTCATCACCTTGTTGGCCAAAGGCGACCAGGAGCCGTTTTCCATCAGACCCACGGTGCGGTTCTGGAAATTCCGCTCGGTGAGTTTGTCAAGGTAGGTGCGCATATAGGGGAACACATCGGCGTTGTAGGTGGTGGAGGCCAGCACCAGTTTGTCGTAACGGAAAGCATCACTAACCGCCTGGGCCATATCGCACCGGGCCAGGTCATAAACCACCACATTGGGCACTTCCCGCACCCGCAGTTCTCTTGATAGCATTTCCACAGCCTCTTTGGTGTGGCCGTAGATGGAAGTGTAGGCGATCACCACGCCGTCTTCTTCGGGGGTGTAGGAAGACCACTTATCATACAGGCCGATATAGTGGCCCAAATTCTCGGTGAGGATCGGTCCGTGCAAGGGGCAGATAATCTGAATGTCCAGCGTTGCGGCAACTTTTAAGATGTTCTGCACCTGCTTGCCGTACTTGCCCACGATGCCGATAAAATAGCGGCGGGCCTCGTCGTCCCAAGGCTCATTTACATCCAGAGCGCCAAACTTGCCGAAGCCGTCGGCGGAGAACAGCACCTTTTCATAGGAATCATATGTAACGATGACCTCCGGCCAGTGGACCATGGGGGCGGTGACGAAGGTCAGGGTGTGGTTGCCCAGTGTGAGGGTGTCGCCCTCCCCTACCACCACACGGCGGTCGGCATAGT
>JAFQDY010000074.1 GCA_017399325.1 Oscillospiraceae bacterium | reverse complement strand
TGAAGGTGCACCATGGCCCATTGGTCAAGTGGTTAAGACAGCGGCCTCTCACGCCGTTAACATCGGTTCGAATCCGGTATGGGTCACCAATCCTTATATGATTAGGTTGCAAAGGCGAAAGCCTTGGTAATAGAATAGTTGGTGTTGATTGCGATGAGGGTCCACCTGTTCCCATCCCGAACACAGAAGTTAAGCTCATTTGCGCCGACAATACTTGGCGGGCGACTGCCCGGGAAGATAGGTAACGCCAACACAAAGACCTCACTACGAGAGTAGTGAGGTCTTCTTTTTTCCTAACATCAAATTCAACTCTCGGTTGGAAAGCGTAACATTACCGCTATTGTCTTAAACTGCGATTGGTGATAAAATAAAGCCAACCCGGGGATAAAGAAAAATGGAGGTCAATATGGAACTGAAAATTGGTGAGAAAATTGCAGCATACAGGAAAATCAAAGGCTATACACAGGAGCAACTTGGTGAATTAGTAGGAGTTTCTGGACAGGCTGTATCGAAGTGGGAAAACGGTGGTGTTCCTGATACATATTTGCTGCCAAATATAGCAAAGGTTTTAGGCGTGTCAACTGATGTGTTGTTTGGAATTGAAAAGAGGATATCCGAATACACCCAGGATGAAATTCTTGATAAACTCTTTTTGTTTTGCCTTCAGAAAAACTTTGATAAAGATAGCAATTTTTCGATGTTTCAGTTTATGTTTGAAACATTTTGGACGTTGCAATGTGCATATTTCGGCAATGAAAGCCGTGTTCAATTAAAGGATGTGATAGAGAACTGTCGAGGAAATCAGCAAATTACTTCGCAAATTATCAATAATGATGGAACAACATATTTATCTCTCGTTGAGAATTTTCCGTTCTTTTGCGCAGTTCAGGACAAACCGGAGATATCGGTAAAACTTTTATCTGAAAAGAATTTTGGCGAATTCTTCTCTCTGCTGGCATCGGAAGATGGAATGAAGGCGGTTATTTTCACCCAAAGTTCAACAGAAACCGATCAATACACTGCAGAAATGATGGCAAAGAAAATGGACATAACCGTTGAGAGATTTCTTGAAATTGAACCGTTGCTTGTAAAATACGGACTTATAAATGCAGATAGCCTTGCATTTAATGATAGCGTAATCAAGGTATATCATAAGTGGAGCAATCCGGAGATCCGTCCAATTTTGATTATGGCGTATCAGTTTATTAATGCAAGACAGTGCTATTATAATTTTACCTGTAATAGAACAAAACCATATTTTGAAAACATATAAAAAAGAAGACCTCACTACTTCGGTAGTGAGGTCTTCTTTTTTTGTTATGATTGTTTGTCGCCTAGGACTTGCAAGCGTTCCATCAAATTCATATACTTATGTTCTTTTCTAATGTTTAGCAGCCAATTCCATCGACTGGAATCTGTGGAATTCAGACATTCGTATATCCATTTTGGATCCACAGAACCATAAAAAGCACATTCGCCGTTTTCTAAAGTGTAATAGAATCCTGTGGAATTGCCAACAGTTTTGTAGTATGCGTGTTCAACACTAAGTTGCAGGGTATTCAGTGCGGGTGATTTGCAACTGAGTTCGGTGCCGTTGGGAAGTGCCATAATGGTTTCAGTTAACTCTACGATATCCTCGAGGACTGCAAATGCTTTTTCGTACTTACTTTGCGCTGCATAAGCAGTAATAAACACCATTCCAAACCAAATTCTCTGAATAGCAAAAATATCAGGGGGATTGCCGCAGGTGATTGGGTGCTTTTCGGTAGGTGTTTCTTCACAGAGATTGTGCAAAAAAGAGAGTTTACAATTATACTCATAGTTTGTGCCATCCACATCCGGATGCTTGCTGGAATCCCTCCAGAGGGAAATATCACCGTCGAGCAAATTTGCTAATTGTCTAAGAAAGCACCGCTGTCTTGCAGAATTAAATTTCTCAAATTCATCACGGAAAAGATAGCGTTCTTTCAGCAAGTAGTCTCGATCTGCAGGGTTTGAAGCGTATCGGTCAAGAAGAGCAGTAATATGGCTTTCATTCTCCATGCAGGAATAGAATTCCAGCGCACGGGCCCTGTGTTCTGTGTTTGTACAAGTTTCAAAAAACAGATCTTTGCTTTTTTGAAGTTCCTCCAAAATATCGGCATCTTGCCAGGCGGGATAATAGCGCAGAGCATAACAAATATCTGCGAAATATTCTCCGTCATCCTGCTCCCGACGGCAGGTGCGAATGATATCGATAAGGGCTTCTTTATCATTTGCCGTCATATTTGGGATGCATCGAATTTGGTCTCTTAAGTGCTTTCTCTTCTCGTTTTCGTCTTCTCCTAAAAGATAATCTGTTGTCACGGAGAAATATTTTGCGATTGCAGGCAGAAATTCAATGTCCGGATAGGATACGCCGTTTTCCCAGCGGCTAACCGATTGATAGGACACACCTAGGCGGTCTGCCAATTGTTCCTGTGTCAATTTGTTTTGCAATCTAAGGTTTCTAATGTTTTCTCCAATTTTAAGATTCATAAGAATACCTCCTGTTATGTATAATTTTTGCCGGCAAATACAGTGTAATATTGTGCATTGATGATTGCAAGAACGCATACAGCGAGAATGATTATCGGCATAAGTGAGTGCAGACCCAAAAAAGGAACGACCAATGGGCCGTTCCTTTTTTATTGTTCGTATTTTTTTCTAGGCAACCGGAAGGACGGGCGATATACATAGTAGTATGCGCCCAGAAACAGGAGCAAGCAGATCAGGCTGATCTTCCAGCCAAGGGAAAATTCCGGGTTGCGGTAGACGAACTGAACAGTATGCTCACCTTCGGTGAGCATAAGTCCCACCATTGCGTTGCATACGGTAACGGTTTCGGCAGGCTGGCCGTCCACATAGGCCGTCCAGTTGCCGTCCTGGGGGATAGAGGTGTATAACACGCCGTCCCGGTTGCAGTTAACTGTGCCTTCCACATTTGTGTTGGAAAAAGAGGTCAGTTCGAGGGTGGATTCTGCCAGTACATCATAACACTGCCGGAAGACCTCTTCGTCCAAAATGGCCGCGCTAATGCGCACAGAGCCTTTCTCGCCCTTTTTGCATTTGACCTTTACATCCACAATGTCGCCGGGTTTTACATCGGAAACGGACATCATTTGGGGCACACTGTAGGTTTCACTATAGAGTTCCACGCCGTTGAGCCAAAGGGACAAATTGTTTCGCTTGGACTGGTCGATAAACACGCACATAAAGCCGTCCTGATCGGCGGTATAACTGTAGGTGATGGTCTCGGCTTCCTCGGCGGCGTAGGTGCAGTAGCCAGTCGCGGGGTAGGTTACCAGATCTGTTACTTCGCCGCGGATGGTGAGCATACTTCCGGGGACAAGATGCCATACATCCTGTTGAATGCCGGTCGATTGTTCCATCAGGTCGTTTTGGAATTCAAAGCGGTTATTGACATCCTTGAAATCCACATTCAACAGTTGCTGATTTGCTAAAAATCCAAGGGGAAGGTATGCGTTGTTTTCTAACAAATTTACCTTCCCTTGGGTGTAAACAACATCGAAATAGGCATTTTCCTCAACTTTTCCCTTGCGTTCGATCATATACTTAAGCCCCAGGAAAAGGTTGGCAACGGGGGAACTTTCTTCATAACTGTAGCGGTTATAAGAGTTCTTCGCGCCATATCCCAAAGCGGCCATAAACTCGGTCACTTTCGTGTTTGCGGAACTGGTAAAAGTGGTAACGCCGTTGTAGTTATTGAGCGCACCGTCGTTTAATGTCTGGGTGTGGGTGGTTTCGGCCCGGTAGAACAGGTTGCCTTCTTCCCTCTGCTTCATATAGTCGATCACATCTTCGGTGTTTTGAAGACCACGGGGGTAGTCGGAGGTGTTGGTCAAGGGGAAATTCACGCCGAAATTCACCAGATTCAGCACCAGTTCCGTGGCAATAATTCCCACAAAAACAATACTGCACAACCGTTTTCTCGACAGGATCGCCTGCTGAAAATCGAAAAGTTCC
>JAFQDY010000073.1 GCA_017399325.1 Oscillospiraceae bacterium | reverse complement strand
GGTGCAACATTTAATATGGAGATCACCCTGTCTCAGGGTCGTGGCTATGTTCCCGCTGATCGGAACAAGACCGCACAGACCGTGATCGGTGTGATTCCCATTGACTCCATCTATTCCCCTGTACAAAAGGTGAATTACACGGTGGAGCCCACCCGTGTTGGCGACAAGACCGACTTTGATAAACTGACATTGGAAGTCTGGACCGACTCTACGATTTCCGCCAAGGACGCAGTTTCCCTGGGCGCGAAGATTTTGTCCGACCATCTGACAGTGTTCACAAACCTGTCCGATACTGTCAGCGCCGGCTCTACCGTAGTCGAGAAGTCTCTTGACCGCCCGGATACCAAACTGGCAATGACCATCGACGAGTTGGATCTGTCCGTCCGTAGCTTCAACTGCCTGAAGCGCGCCAATATCAACACCGTTGCTGACCTGATCAGCAAGACCGGTGAGGATATGATGAAGGTGCGTAATATGGGTAAGAAGTCCCTGGACGAGGTGCAGAAGAAACTGGAAATGATGGGTCTGTCTTTGGCCCGTGAGGATTCCGGCAGCAACAACTAACTTTGATATAGGAGGAAACGTTCATGTTCGGTACTCGTAAACTGGGCAAGACCAGCGCACAGAGAAAAGCACTGCTGCGTCAGCAGGTAACTGACCTGCTGGAGAACGGCAAGATGGAAACCACCTTCTTCCGCGCCAAGGAAGTGCAGCCTGTTGTAGAAAAGATGATTACCCTGGGCAAGAAGGGCGGCCTGTACAACTATCGTAGAGCACTCTCTTTCATTACCAAGGAAGATGTTGCAAAGAAGTTGTTCGACGAAGTTGCTCCCAAGTATGCTGACCGTAACGGCGGCTACACCAGAGTGACCCGCACCGGCGCTCGCCGTGGCGACGCTGCTGAAATGGCAGTCATCGAACTGGTTTAATTCCAGATAATAAAAGATAAAAGAGCGTATCGCTTTGCGGTACGCTCTTTTTCATTGAGAATTAAAAATTGATAGTTGAGAATTATTTTATGTTATTGTGAGGCGGGCGCCCTCGATACCCCCGCCCTATTATCTGTCATTGCGAGGGCGGCAATCCCCAGGTTAAGAATGTAGGGGCTTATCAATTGCTCGTCCGAAAGCCTTCCCCTTGAGGGGAAGGTGTCACGGCTATGCCGTGACGGATGAGGTGTGCAATAATAAAAAAGGTGACGGCAAGCCTACCAAGGTAGGGGATTGCCGTCACATGAAAGAAGGAACGATCTATTTAAGCCAGTAAACTTCACTTTCCCGGGCCATAATGCCGCAGGCCACCATCTCCCGGCGAATGGTGCAATGATCTTCGTGAAATTTGTGAATGATTTCGTTAACTTCGTTTTCAGTGTATCTGCGCCCAGTGTCAAATTCTTTTGCAATTTGACGAAGTACGATCTCCCGCTTTTTTCTCTGGGTGGGAATCTGGGTCAGTTTTCCGTACTTGAAGAAATGGGACAGAACTTCCGTTTCGTACTTTTCCTCGCCGTTTGGAGCAGGGGAGTCTGCCTTTATCAGTTCGTAAAGAGGCTTGTCAAAGATATTCCGATTCAGCGAATAGATGATGTAAAATTGCGACCGGGAGCAGTTGACAACGCCTGCTGATTCCAATTTTTTCAGGTGGTAGCAGATGGTTGCCGGTGTCAGGGAGAGTTCGCAGGCAATTTTTTCTACGTAGCAATCCTCACGGAGCAGAATGTTGAGAATCGCAAGGCGTGTTTCATCTGCAAGCACTTTCAAAAGTTGGAGTTTTTCTTTCATTGACAATCACCTTCAAACATATGGGGGAAAATGTTGTTTTCTACGCGCCATTGTTCCCAGGCGGCAAACATATTCTTCACAGCACCCAGCATAATGGTGATTTCAAAGACATTTTTTGTGTCGCCAGAAGCCTCGGCTGCAGCAAGTTCGGCAGTTTTTTTATCAATCCATTGGTCACGAAGATATATTTCAGCATGCAGCGCCGCGATAAAACACATTTGCTCCTTGCTGTTGAGTGCCTGAAATATATTGTTCAGGCTTGGGTATTTGTGTAGTATTCTATTCAAATAACGCTTGCGTACGGAAAAAACCTTTTCCCGTTCCCAGCCGGTATTAAATAATTCGCCTGCGTTGCCGCAAAAGGTATACATACCGCATTCCAACTGAATGGCTTTTCTTTCTGTGGGGTTTTCAATGGAGACGGCATCTAACTTTACTTGACATCCCTCGCACATTTTTCGAGTGATTTCAACCAAAGCGCTGTCAATTTCAAGGTAGGTCATAGAGATACTCCTTTCGTAGGACTTGTAACTATAGTGATATTATATACATCTAATCACTCTTTGTCAATAGTAATTTGATAAATATCTAATTAAATAATTGTAGGGCGGGGTTTCCTCCTGCCCTACATGCAAACAAAAAGCGCGTATCGCATTTGCGATACGCGCTTTTTACGTTGTTTTGACTTACTTAATATCCACGCCGCCGAACATACTAAAGCCCTTAATGTAGATGGTGGGCACATCCGGCTGGGCGGAGGTCTCGTTGGAGAAACCGCCGAAAATGCTGACGGAGCTGACCACCACATTCACATTGGCAGGAACCAAGATGTCGATACCGCCGAATATGGCGGTTGCCTGAATGCAGCAGTCCTTTTCAATCACTGCCTTTTTCAGGTTGCAATCCACACCACCGAAAATTGCAGTAATATTTCCACCCTTAAATACCTGACCGTCGTAGTTCAGATCCCGGCCACCGAAAATTGCACTGGCGATCACTGGCCCATTCTCGGGGATAGCCGGCATTGTTTCGGGCTTCTTATCGAAAAATGCGCCAAACACCATCTTGATGCCGATGATGAAGATGATGGCAGGCAGCAACAGCTTCCAAACCATAGAAAAGTCCAGAATATCCCGGCTGCAGAGCAGGAGGAATACGCCTACCAGAATACCGATGATATTGCCGGTCTTTTCCCGTTCTGTGAACAGGCCAACAAAGCAGGGAATCAGGATGAACAGTGTCCACCAGCCGTCAAAAAAGATGTCGATCTTGGTGATCTCCAATGCGTTCAGCGCAAACAGCACGCCGACTGCTGCCAGAACGATGCCCCAAATCACACGATTCAATTTCTTCATAGCATTTCCTCTTTTCTATAGAATTTACAGGGCTTCTACTTACAGTATAGCATAAAGTTGGAAAAATGAAAAGGGTGTGCTGTAAATACAACACACCCTTTCTTTTATACTTCCTTGCTCTTGGTGGCGATCTCCATCAGGCACTTGGCGGTGAATTCCTCGGGGGTCATTGCGCCAAGATCTTCACCCTTGCGGGTACGGACGGAAACCGTGCCGTTTTCCATATCCCGGTCGCCGATGACCAGCATATAGGGCACTTTCTGCAACTGTGCTTCCCGGATCTTGTAGCCCAGTTTTTCACTGCGGCAGTCTGTCTCGGCGTGAATGTTCACGGCGTTCAGTTTAGCAGCCAGTTCCTTGGCATACTCGTGAGCACGGTCGGTGATGGGCATCACCATAACTTGTGTGGGCATCATCCACAGGGGCAGCGCGCCTGCGTAACGCTCGATCAGGTAGGCCAGCGTACGCTCGTAGCAGCCAAGGCTGGTGCGGTGAATGATATAGGGGGTCTTCTTCTGACCGTCTGCATCGGTGTATTCCATACCGAACTTCTGGGCCAGCAGCATATCGATCTGAATGGTAACGATGGTGTCTTCCTTGCCAAATACATTCTTGTACTGAATATCCAGTTTCGGGCCATAGAAAGCGGCCTCGTCGATGCCAATTTCATATTCCACGCCCAGATTGTCCAGAATGTCACCCATAACCTTCTGAGCCTCTTCCCATTGCTCGGTCGTGCCTTCGTACTTGATGCCAGCCCGGGCGGGATCCCATTGGCTGAACCGGAATGTGCAGTTTTCCAGCATACCCACGGTCTCCAGCACATACTTTGCCAGTTCCAGGCAGCCGCGGAATTCTTCTTCCAACTGCTCGGGACGGAGCACCAAGTGGCCCTCGGAAATGGTAAACTGACGGACACGGATCAGACCGTGCATCTCGCCGGAGTCCTCGTTACGGAACAAAGTGGAAGTTTCGCCCAAACGCATAGGCAGATCCCGGTAAGAACGGGCCCGGTTCAAAAATACCTGATACTGGAAGGGGCAGGTCATAGGCCGCAGGGCAAAGCACTCTTTTTCCTCGTTGTCCGGGTCGCCCAGAATGAACATGCCGTCCCGGTAGTGATCCCAGTGGCCGGAGATCTTGTACAGGTCGGACTTGGCCATCAGGGGGGTCTTGGTCAGCAGATAGCCGCGTTTTTGCTCCTCGTCTTCGATCCAGCGCTGCAGGGTCTGAATGACACGCGCGCCCTTGGGCAGCAAAATGGGCAGACCTTGACCGATCTCTTCCACGGTGGTAAAGAATTCCAGTTCGCGGCCCAGTTTGTTATGGTCGCGCTTCAATGCTTCTTCCTGGGCGGTCAGGTAAGCGTCCAACTCGTCCTTGGTGGGGAAACCGACACCGTAAATTCTCTGCAGCATCTTTCGGTTGGAGTCGCCCCGCCAGTAAGCGCCGCAGGATTTGGTCAGTTTAAAGCCGTTGTGGCGAAGCCGGCCGGTGTGATCCAGATGCGGGCCGGCGCACAGGTCGGTAAACTCGCCCTGGGTGTAGAAAGTGATCACCGCATCTTCCGGAAGATCCCGGATCAGTTCTACTTTGTAAGGCTCGTTCATAGACTCCATGTAGGCAATGGCTTCATCGCGGGGCATTTCCGTCCGCTCCAGACGGATCCGCTCCTTGATAATTTTCTTCATCTCGGCCTCGATCTGGCACAAGTGGTCGGGAGTGAAGGAGAAGGGGGCATCAAAGTCGTAATACCAACCCTCCTGGGTTGCCGGGCCAATAGCCAGTTGTACTTCCGGCCACAGGCGCTTGACGGCCTGGGCCATCACGTGGGAACTGGTGTGCCAGAATGTTTTCCGATATTCGGGGTTTTCAAATGTGTACAGATTTTCTTCGCTCATGGTTTTCCTCCGTTTCTTCTTGGGGAGAGCATAAAAATACCCACCCCTGATGTGATCAGGGGTGGGATACAAAAGTATTCCACGGTTCCACCCTGGTTGCGAATTGCTTCGCCACTCATTGACGCTTTAACGGGCGCGCCCGTCCGGCCATTTCCGACCGGATGCTCAGAAGTGGTATCGTTCCGGCCTGCATCTAGACCCTTTCACCAACCGGGTCTCTCTCTGAAAACGGGAGCCAAAACGCGTGTCTTCGTCACAGCATTTGTTATATACAAAATATAACACAGTTTTGAAGCCTTGTCAATCCTGGGACTTAGAATAAAAATAGGGGCAAAGTGGAGCAAAAAATGATTTTTTACAAAGATTTTTTGGAGCATAGGGAGGAAAATGTGAAAATATTACGGCCAAACAGGTTTACCATAATCGGCAAAATGGTTACTTTACAGTTTGGTTACATTTTTTACCAATATTATCAAAAAATGGGGCCCAAAACACTACATATTGTGTGTGAATTGCCTAAAAAATCCAATAAATTGACAAGAAGTTTACATAAAACTACAAAAATAATTATGAAAAAAGTTTAAAATTTCAGGAGTTTTTTATCAAAGACTTGACTTTTTTCAAATATTTGTTATAATGAACCAGCAATCCAGTTACGGATTGTATTTCTTTGTAACTTTTTGATACCGTCTACTGGCGGGACAATTTTGATTTTGAGAAAGGAGGGACCTACGATGGACTTGATTACACCTTTTGTGATTCGTAAAAAGAGCAACCTGTTCCGCATTCTTGCGATGCTTTTGGTTGTAATCTGCCTGGTGGGCACCCTTTCCCAGACAGCGCAGGCGGCGAACACATTTGTGATCACCGACGGCGATGCGGTTACCGTACATACCACATACGCTTCCGACCCTGCAAAAGTTTTGCAGGAGGCCGGCGTTTCTCTGTCCGCTGATGATATATATACCACCGAGTCCGTTGACGGTGTATCCGAGATCAAGGTGCAGCGTTTGCAGACCATCAAGGTGTATTACGGCGAGAAAATTTTCGAAGTAAGCAGTTTCGGTGAGACGCTGCAGGCTTTGTTTGTTCGTCTGGGAATTTTAGTGAATGATTCTGTGGTGGTATCCCTGCCTTTGGATACCGAAACCTACAACGGTATGGAAGTCCGTGTGGATTCCATCGACCAGACCACCGAGAGTTACACGGTGGAAGTGCCTTTTGAAACGGTTTACTGCGACGATCCCACCTTGGCTGTGGGTGAGGAAAAGGTTTTGGTTGCGGGCAAGCCCGGCCAGAATTGCTGCACAGCAAATGTTTCTTATGTGAACGGTCAGGAAACCGATCGCTCCATTTATGAGCAGACTGTGCTTGTTGAGCCTGTTTCTCAGGTAGTTGCAGTTGGTACCGGTGAGAAGGTAGGCCAGGTGAACGACCAGCCTCTGATCGGTAACGGCGTTATCGTTCTGCCCTCCGGCGAAGTGCTGACCTACACCAAAAAGGACACCTTCCTTGCAACCGCATACACCCATATGGACGCCGGCTGTGATGAGTATACTTCCAACGGCACCAAGGTCAAATGGGGCGTTGTGGCTGTTGACCCCGAGGTGATTCCTTATGGAACCCGTATGTTCATCGTGTCTAACGACGGTAAATATGTATACGGTCTGAGCACCGCAGAAGACTGCGGCGGCGCCATCATCAACAAGCGCCTGGACCTGTATATGCCCACATTGGAAGAGGCCTTCCAATTCGGTCGCCGCAACTGTACCGTTTACTTCCTGGGTGGAGCAAACTGGAAAGACAACTGATACTTGTGTTGCAAAACCGCCTTTTTTCTGTTATGATAGCAGAAGAAAGGCGGTTTTCTGTTTTATGATCAATGTATGTGATGTGAATGTGATGAAACCCTTGCTTGCTCAGCATGGATTTCATTTTTCAAAAGCCAAAGGTCAGAATTTTCTGATTGCCCCCTGGGTGCCGGAACAAATTGCCCAGCAAGCCGGCGTGGACGAAACGGCAGGCGTTCTGGAGATCGGCCCGGGTATCGGCCCGCTGACCCAGCAGTTGGCGTTGCGGGCAGGGAAGGTCTGCGCCGTGGAATTGGATAAACGGCTGGAGCCGATTCTGGATCAAACCGTAGGCGAATTTTCCAATCTGGAGATCATCTGGAGCGATGTTCTGAAGCAGAATATTCCGGCGCTGGTGGCAGAGAAATTTGCCGGCCTGCGTCCTATGGCTTGCGCCAATTTACCTTATTATATCACCTCGCCCATTCTCTCGGCACTGCTGGAGGCCCGTTGCTTTGATTCTGTTACCGTAATGGTGCAAAAGGAAATGGCACTGCGGATCGCCGCCAAACCGGGCACAGCCGATTACAGCGCCTTTACCGTGTTCTGCCGGTTCTATGCAGAACCGACGATTTTGTTTGATGTGCCGGCTCACTGTTTCCTGCCCCAGCCGAAAGTCACTTCGGCGGTGATCACCCTGAAGACCCGGCAAACGCTTCCCTGGGAAGTGCTGGACACAGATATTTTCTTCCGGGTGGTGCGGGCCAGTTTTGCCATGCGCAGAAAGAAACTGCAGAACGGTCTGGCTGCCGGATTCCCGGAACTGGGAAAACAGGGCGTGGGTGAAGTGATCGCCGCCTGCGGCTTTGATGAAAATGTCCGGGGTGAAACATTGGATATTGCTCAGTTCGCCGCCCTGACCAACGAAATTTACAGGAGAAGACACCATGATTGAGTTTTTGTTCATTGATTTGGACGACACCGTTTTGGACTTTCATAAAGCAGAGCGGGAGGCTCTGAGCAAGACACTTTCGGCCTTTGGGCTGGAGCCTACCGAGGAAGTGCTGACTTTATACAACCGCATCAATAAAAGTTTTTGGGAACGGTTGGAGCGAAAAGAAATTACCCGCGAGGAACTGTTGATTGACCGTTTTCGGGAATTGATCGCACAAACGGGCATTGTCGTCAAGGCGGAAAATTTTGCCCGCACATACGAAGAAAACCTGTCCCAAGGCCACTTCTTTATGCCCGATGCCCCCGAAGCGCTGGAAACTTTGAGCAAGAAGTACAAACTGTACATAGCCAGCAACGGCACAGCCAGAATCCAGGCAGGTAGACTGAAAAGCGCAAATATCAGCCGCTACTTTGAAGATATTTTTATTTCACAGGACATTGGCGCGGATAAGCCGGACAAGGCCTATTTTGATGGCTGCTTTGCGCGAATCCCTAACTTTGATCCCAAGCGGACAATGATTGTGGGCGATAGTCTGACTTCGGACATTTTGGGCGGCAAACAGGCAGGCATCATGACCTGCTGGGTCAACACCCACGGCAAAACCGCCCCGGAAAACATACGACCCGATTATGAAATCCAAGCCCTTTCCCAACTGCCCGCCCTGCTGGAAACATTATAAACAAACAACCCGGTTGCACATTGTGTGCAACCGGGTTTTGCTTTAGTCGCTGCGCAGGATTGCGTAGTGGGCAGCATCGCAAATGCCTTGGTTGTTGCGGTCAGAGGCCCGGGAAGTGCCTTCGTATTGCATACCGCACTTGCGCATAACTGCGCCGGAATGGGGGTTGTTGGGGTCGTGCATGGATTCGATGCGGTGATAGCCGACCTCATCAAACAGATAGTTGATTACGGCTCGCAAAGCCTCCGACATAAGTCCCTGATGCCACCAGGTTTTTCCGATGCAGTAACCGATGTGGGCGGACTGGGCCCGGCCGACGGTGCTGGCGAGCAGTGAGCCGATGGGCTGATCGATCTCCTTCAGCACGATCATCCACTGATAGTAATCGTCGTTTTTGTATTCTTCCGCCCAACTGGCCAAAATAGCGCGGGTGGCATCCACATTTTCGTGGGGCGACCAGGTCAGATATTTGGTAACTTCTGCGTCGTTTGCCCAGTTGCGGAACATAGGTTCTGCATCCGCCAAAACCGCTTTTCGCAAAATAAGCCGTTTCGTTTCGATGGTTTGCGTTCCTTTGTGTGTCAGCATTCTTACTTTCCTCCTTTAAAATAAAAAGTGCAAGCGAAACATAAATTTCGGCTTGCACTGCGTCTTTTTAATAAATGGAATTCCTTAAAAAGAGAATGACAATGTAAGCCCGACCGTATGCATAGGCATATCGTTTCCGGACTTGTTATCAACTACATTGAGAAAACAGCGGAACATTGTCAATTCTCCTTTCGGTGATTTTATGCGATTATACACCTGCAATTATGCATTGTCAATACCGAAAAATGTTTTAACAATGAGAAATCCCGGCATTGTCGACCAAACAATGCCGGGATCCTCAAAAAGGGAGACAAGAAAAAAGAAAAGGAGAAAGGTAGAATTCATTTTCTATATTATAGCACGGCAAAAACTGGAAATCAATAGAATTATTTAGATAAATAGCAATAGGAAAGTAGAAAAGTAAGCATCGAAATTGTGCATAATGCATAAATAACCCCTCCTACAAAAAGCGGGAGGGGTAGGAGTATTAACTTAAACTATTCAAGTATTCTTCCAGACAAAGGCCGGAGTTTTGCAGTTCCTTGGCCAGTTCCTTGCCTACATAGCGGTAATGCCAGGGTTCATAGATAATGCCGGTAAATTCGGTTTTGTCGTTGGGGTAGCGGAGAATCCAGCCGTAATCCCAGCAGTTTTCCATCAGCCACTTCTGGGCGGGGGTGCTTTCCTGAGATTCGTCCAGGGAGTAGTTGCTGCCGTCAACCAGGTCCACGGCCAATCCCAGTTCGTGTTCGCTGGTGCCGGGCGTTGCCACGCTGGTGCCGGCTTTGGCGATGGCGTCGGCCTTTTCGTAGCCCCGGTCCAGATAATAGTTGACTTTTCGGTTGAACAGATAAATCTGGTCGTCCCGGGTCCGGGCGCCGTCCAGAAGTTTTACATTGTAGCCGGCATCCCGACAGGCCTGCAGCATTTCCAGCAAACTGTCCACACAGGAGGCGTCTACTTTCCGGCCACGCTCGGCTTCCACAAAGTTGCATACATAATCCGAGGGCATAAAGTTCCAGGGATTCACCAGAACAATCCTGGCGCCGGTGGAAGTGAAGTAGTAGATGCTTTTGTTCAGTTCCAGTTTGCCCCGGGTGATGGAACCGTCTTCTTTCAGGTAGTAGGTGTTGCCGTCCAGTTCCAGCCAGCCGGTCTGCAGGACACCCTCATCGTTTAAGTAGTAGCGGGTGTCGTTTAAGTCCAGCCAACCTTTGTGGTATGTACCGTCTTCGTAGAGGTAGTAGGTGTTGCCGTCCTGCTCCACAAAACCGGTCTTCGGGGCGCTTTCGGAACTTTCGGTGGTGTCGTTTACACTGTTTTCCGATGCTGTTTCGTCCGTTGCGTCCGGCGGTGTGGCAGGCGCTTGGCAGCCGACCAAAAGCATAGCCAGTATCAGAAATAGAATCAGATATCGTTTCATAAGTTGCCTCGCATAAGTGAGATGTTTTGTTCAATATATCACATTTTGCCCAAAAAGGGAAGTGGGGAATTTTGGGCGGGGGCTTATGCCAAAGAAAAGCCCCGCGTGAAGCGGGGCGGAAGAAAATTATTTATACTTATCTAAAACCGCTCTGTAATCGGAATTCTTAAGAAGTTCGGCGCGTCTGCCGTTCGTAGCATTAGCACGATAATCAAGACCGGATTGAAAGAAATTACCTTTCCCATAACGCTCAAAGGCGCGATTCAATGCTTCGTTTTCTGCTCTCAATTCTTCAATCTTTTTCATCGCATACAAATTTCTATCCATAACTGCGATTACCTGCTCATCTGTTCCGCCGCGATAGAATAGATCATTTTCCATTCTTCCAAGGAAAGAGCGTGCGAGCATAAGGAAGAATTCTTCCTCAGTTTCTTCAAATGCATTTAGCATCAGATTTCCATACTGCAATGCACATTCCGCCTTTTCCTCCATAGAAAGAGAAGGATCAAAGAATACGGTTCTGCCGAGTTTATCTGCTGCAAAATCAATAAGTTCAAACATATTTTTTTGAACATGGAAATAGTATTCACTTGTATCTTTTGCGAACAACTGCTCGGTCTTTTGCTCTCCGGTAGTGTACCAATCTGTAAATTTTGTCTTATAAATGTCAAGCGCCTCATCTGTCTTTCCTTCCGCATGGAGAATTTTTGCGCGCATATTCCATGCCCCAAGACGCAGATTTTCTTCGGTGCAACCTTCCAATATTTTTTCACAAATAGCAAGAAATTCGTCTTTGTGTGCGATTAGAACCGCGGGGTCATTGTCTGCCAAGTCACCACCAACATT
>JAFQDY010000072.1 GCA_017399325.1 Oscillospiraceae bacterium | reverse complement strand
CTTTGTCCAGTCGACCCACGGGTTTTAAGTCCAGATGCCGGTATTGAGCAGGCAGCAATTCCATAACCGTTCTTTCCACTTTGTCTTCCGTAGCCGTCACAAACCCCGCCGGTTTGTTGAGCATCACAACCACTGTGCCGCGCCGATTCAGCGGTTCTGCATCTAAGGCCACGGTTTGGGTGATGGGGTCGATTTTCCGGTTATTATCCCGTTCACAAACGCCGTCTACGGTCACACGGCCGGCTTTGATGATGGCTTTTACCTGGCTGCGGGTGCCGATGCCGCAATCACATAAGAATTTGTCCAGTCGTTCCATAATTCTCCGTTCTACCGCCCCTGCTCGCAGAATACATTGTACTGTGAATCTTTGAACAGGAGGGATTTGTTATGATGGTAATGACCGCAAAGGTCGACATTAAAAAAGTAATTGCCGCGCTGGTTGCCGTGGCCGGCATCGTAGTTGCTCTGATCCTGCTTTTGGGTGGAGGCGGTTCTTCCGCACAAACAGCCGCCCCATCGGTTGCAGGCAACGACGGACGGGTGGAATTTTTGAAAAATTTAGGCTGGGAGGTCAGCGCTTCTCCCAAAGAGTCCGGGCAGGTGCGGATCCCCCAGCAGGAAAACGAAGTCTTTGACCGGTACAACCAGTTGCAGAAAAGCGCCGGTTACGATCTAAGTCAGTTCGCCGGCAAGACCGTGATGCGCTATGTGTATAAGGTCAACAACTTCCCCGGGGCAACCGAGCCGGTGTACGCCACACTTTTGGTATATAAAAACCAGATCATCGGCGGCGACATCACCAACACCGCAGCCGACGGCACCATGCACGCGCTGATTGCCCTGAATCAGTTGCCGGCGCCTGCCGAATCGTGATTTTATTGTAGCACACAATCACCACCTTGACAAGCAAGCGCCAATATGATATGGTAACGGCAAGTTCATATCGTATCTTCAGGGCAGGGTGTGATTCCCGACCGGCGGTAAAAGTCCGCGAGCGCTTATATGCGCTGAATCGGTGTGATTCCGATACCGACTGTACAGTCAGGATGGAAGAAGATGTTTGTTCGTATTTTTACGCCCTGGGTATCTCTATGCCCGGGGCGCATTTTTTGAGGTGGTAAGAATGAAACACGAAAATATCCGAAAACTCACCGTAATGGCTATGTTGGTAGCCGTGTCCGTAATTCTTGTGTGGCTGGTGCATTTCCCCCTGTTTCCCACGGCGGCATTTTTGGAATACGACCCCGCTGACATTCCCATTCTGATCGGCACTTTTGCCTACGGCCCTGTGGCCGGATTGTTATTGACCGTTGCCGCCAGCGCCGTTCAGGCACTCACCGTCAGTGCCCAAAGCGGTCTTTACGGATTTTTGATGCACATAATCTCCACAAGCCTTTTGTCCGTAACCGCCGGCATCATTTACCGCTACAAGCACACCCGGCTGGGTGCAGCCATAGCGCTCATCTGCGGAACGCTGGCAATGGGTTTGGGTATGATGCTTGCCAACCATTTCATTACACCTATCTTTATGGGTGTCCCCACCGCCGTGGTGGACAGTATGCTCTTGAGCGTTTTTCTGCCGTTTAATCTGATCAAAGCCGGTCTGAATGCCCTTGTGACCTTCCTGATCTACAAGCCCATATCCAGCCACCTGATCAAACGCATCTGATAAAAGGTGTTTCGGTTTCTCGTTTAACCGTTGCAGCCTACGGAGGCATTACCAATGAAATCAAATTATAAACTGACTAAATTTACCTGTTTTTTCCTCTATCCGGCCCTGGCGCCGACCTTTATTCTGCCACCCATTCTCTTTGTCATCTTCCGGCAAATGTATGGCATTTCCTATACCCTTCTGGGCACTTTGGTTTTTGTGAATTTCGGTGTGCAGCTGGCGGTGGATCTGTTTTTCTCGCTTTGCAAAACCAAGTTTGACTACAAGCCTCTGCAGCGCGGTACGCCCCTGCTGGCAACGGCAGGTCTTCTGATCTACGGTCTGGTGCCTACGCTGCTTCCTCAGTACGCTTACGCAGGACTGATCCTTGGCACTGTGCTTTTTTCCGTGGCATCGGGCCTGAACGAAGTGTTTTTAAGTCCCACGCTGGTGGCCATTTCCGAGGGAAATTCGGAGAAAGCCATGAGCGCGATGCACTCTTTATACGGCTACGGCTGTGCAGCGGTGGCAATTATCAGCACCGCATTTTTGTACATCTTCGGTAACGAAAACTGGCTGTATTTGGTGCTTTTCTGGGCCGTGATGCCCCTGATTGCCTTTATTCTGTTCTGCCTGTCTCCCCTGCCCGACATTGTTACCGCAGAGCCCACCTCCCGGCGTTCTGCCAAGCAGAAACGGATTGGACTTATCCTGTGTATGGTATGCATTTTCCTTGGCAGCGCTGCAGAGAACACCATGTGCAACTGGGTATCCGTTTATATGGAACGGACACTGCAAATTCCCAAAGCGGTGGGCGACATTGTGGGACTGACCGCCTTTGCGCTGCTGCTGGCGCTGACCCGCACCGTATACGCCAAATACGGCAGAAATATTTATAAAGTTTTGGTCGTTGGTATGGTCGGTGCCGTGGGTTGCTACCTGGCGGCAGGTCTCACCACCTCCGGCGCAGTGGCCATCGGGGCCTGTATGCTGGCAGGTATCTGCACTTCTATGCTGTGGCCGGGTACACTGATGTTTATGGAGGAAAAATTCCCCAATCCCGGCGTGGCCGCCTATGCATTGATGGCAGCCGGCGGTGATTTGGGTGCATCCGTTGCACCCCAGGGTTTGGGCATCGTGGCTGACACGGTGGCTGCCAGCGATTGGGCTTCCGTGCAAAGCCTGCAATCGGGTCTTTCTACTGAACAAATCGGCATCAAGGTTGGTATGCTCTGTACCGTTTTGTTTCCGCTGGCAGGCATTTTCCTGCTGCTTTATATGAAGAAATTCTTCTCGAAAATCGCTGAAAAAGCGCCCCAATAACCGCAAAAAAGCACCGTGGAAACCACGGTGCTTTTTTCTTACTCTTCTTCAAAATCTGCAGGCTGGGCAAAACCCTCTTCCACCGGTTCGGTTGGGTAGGCGTTTACCGGTTCGGTGGGATAAGCATCCACCGGTTCGGTGGGATAAGCATCCACCACTTCCGTCTCCCGGGGGATACGGGTTTGTTTCCTGGGGGGCATACCGCCGTCTTTCTTCCGGCTGAAGAACACGAAAAACGGCAGCGTTACAGGAAAAATGATGGACAAAACCAGATACAGAACACTATTGTCCGGTTCGCAGGAACGATACAGATCATAATAGGCAATATACTCCAAAATCAACTGCACGATGGGACAAATTGCGATCGCAGCAGTGCTGAGCCAGAAACCTGCCGCCATAGCGCCTGTAAATAACATTCCCACAAGGCATATCAGCCATACGATGTACAGCGCCACCAGGCCTACGCTTAACAAAACCAACTGTATCCGGCGATTCTTGACCTTGCCTTTTGCCACATACTGGAATTGGTCAGAAACGCTGCCCAGCACCCACAAATTTCCCACAGGGATCCACGCCAGCCAACTGTTGCGG
>JAFQDY010000071.1 GCA_017399325.1 Oscillospiraceae bacterium | reverse complement strand
TCAATCCTTCAGACATAGTAACCTCCTAAAAAATGGGGAGGCTTTTGTTAGTGGCAAAAGCCTCCCGGTTAGAATTATTTTTTCTCAAACAGATAGTGACGCACCAGATCCTGCATCAGTTCATCACGGTCAATCTTGCAGATCTTACTGCGGGCATTGTTGTAATTGGTGATGTAGGTGGGGTCCTCGGTCAGCAAATAACCGACGATCTGGTTGATCGGGTTATAACCTTTTTCATTCAGGGCGTCAAAAACGCTCCGGAGAATTGTGTGCATGTTTTCCTTTTCGTCGCCGGGGACTGTAAACTTGATTGTGCATTGATTTTTATCCATTGCGCAATGACCTCCTTTCAATGGTTGGAATATTATAACCCATAATTTTCTGCGTGTAAAGTATTTTCAGTGAAAAATATGAAAATTTATCGAAGAATTACACCCAGTTTGTCTTTCAGTGCATCCAACACCTTGGACACAACGCCCTCAGAGTCCGCATCCGTCAGTGTGCGGTCGTCAGCACGCAACTCCAAAGAGAATGCCATGCTCTTTTTGCCCTCAGGAACGCCGGTGCCCCGGTAAATATCAAACAGACGGACATCCCGCAGCAACTTGCCGGCAGAGGACCCGATGCAATCAGTGATCTGAGCAACAGTCACTTCTTCGTCGCAGACCATAGACAGGTCCCGGAATACGGCGGGGTACTTGGGTAGCGGTGTATAAGTGGGTTCGGGCAACTGCAATTCCATCAGCGCAGTGAAATTGATCTGGGCGCAGTAGATTTCGCTGTCAATGCCGTAGTTTTTCGCAACAAGAGGATGGATCTGTCCAATGTAGCCCACATCCTGACCGGCCACAGTTACCTTTGCGCAACGGCCGGGATGGTAAGAAGGATTGTCTTTCACAGCGCAGTAAGCGGCTTGGGGCATACGCAGACCTGTCAGAATGGCTTCCAGTTCGCCCTTCAAGGTGAAGAATGTTTCGTTGGCGCCGTATGTGCCAAGGGTCAGGATCTTCGGTTCTTCGGGCAGGACATTCCCCTGGGTGGGAATGTAGATCTTCGCCATCTCGTAGAGTTTTGCGGATTTGTTGTGATAGGCGTAGTTCCGTGCCAGAATGTCCAGCATAGAGGGCAGGGAAGTGGTACGCATAATGGAGGTGTCCTCACCAAGGGGATTCTGGATCCGCAAAGCATTTCGCAGTGCGCTGTCCTTCGGCAGACGGATCTGATCGAAAATCGTGGGAGAAACAAAGGAGTAGGTGATAATTTCGCTATAACCCAAGGCTCTGCAAAGGCGGCCAGCTGAAGTTTCCAGCATCATAGCGGGGGTGTAGCCGCCCTGTGTGGAATTCTTGAATTCAGTAGTGGGAATTTGGTTATATCCGTAGGAACGACCGACTTCCTCGGCAATATCTGCCATCAGATTCAGGTCGGGACGCCAGGAGGGAACGAGAATGTTGTCGCCCTCTACGGGAATCTCCAACAGATTCAGATAATGAACCATATTCTCACGGGAGATGGCAGTTCCAAGCAACTTGTTGATCTTTTCTACTTCCAGAGGAACGGTCTTGGGGGCAGGAACATAATTGATAATGTCAATGATGCCGTTCATTACATCGCCGCACTGAAGCAGTTCAACCAGTTCACAGGCACGTTCAACGGCAGGCACGGTCATCATAGGGTCAAGATTCTTCTCGAATTTGCCGGATGCTTCCGTACGCATACCAAGCGCCAAAGCGGTCTGGCGAATGGAGGTGCCGTTAAAGTTTGCGGATTCGAACACTACGGTGGTGGTATCGTCCATAATTTCCGAATTCTCGCCACCCATAATACCTGCAAGGCCAATCGGCTTGTTATCGTCAGCAATTACAAGCATACCTGCCTTCAAATTGCGGACAGTGCCATCCAAAGTGGTTAAGGTTTCACCGGCTTCTGCCTCGCGGACAACAATTTTCCCGGAACTGACATAGCGGTAGTCAAAAGCATGCATAGGCTGGCCGTACTCCAGCATCACATAGTTTGTAATATCAACAATGTTGTTGATGGGACGCACGCCGTTGGCACGAAGGCGCTGACGGAGCCACTTGGGAGAAGGACCGATCTTAACATTGGCAACCATACGGGATGTGTAGCGGTTGCAGAGGTTTTCTGCGGGCACTTCCACATCCAGTTTGTCGTACATAGAACCGGCGTTACTGCCTTTTACAACAGGCTCGTGGTGCTTCATCGGCAGACCGAATGCAGCGGCTGACTCTCTTGCCAGACCGATGATGGAGTAGCAATCGGGGCGGTTGTTTGTAATTTCAAAATCCACAACCGTGTCATCGTTGCCGATCACAACGTTGATGTCATCACCGGGTTTGCAATCCTCGTCGTTGAGGATCCAAATGCCATCCTCAAAAGCGCCGGGCAGGTCATTTTGCGTCAGACCCAGTTCCGTAAAGGAGCAGAGCATACCGCAGGATACTTCACCGCGCAGTTTACCCTTGGTGATGTGAATGCCACCGGGCAGATAAGAATTGTGCAGGGCTGCGGGGACTAAGTCGCCTTGCTTGACATTCTGCGCGCCGGTAACGATCTGTACAGGCTCATCTGCACCAATATCTACCTGACACACCCACATATGGTCAGAGTTCTCGTGACGAACGATAGAGACCACTTTACCTACAACAACATTCTTGATTTCTGCGTCCATACGCTCGTAGGTCTCAACTTT
The DNA here is from genome assembly GCA_017399325.1 of Oscillospiraceae bacterium. Taxonomy (GTDB): domain Bacteria; phylum Bacillota; class Clostridia; order Oscillospirales; family Oscillospiraceae; genus Faecousia. The sequence continues at coordinate 645 of JAFQDY010000071.1, read as the reverse complement.
TTGACCGAAAACCGTCAGCTTTTCCACAAACTCTTTGTCGGACACATTGGACAAATCCACAAATTCTTCATGCAACCATTTTCTGTTCAGTTTCATTGTCTGTACCTCCTTAGAATTGATTCAGGAATCTGACATCGTTATCGAAAATCAAACGCAGGTCATTGATACGCAGACGTCCCATAGCCATACGTTCCAAACCCATACCAAAGGCAAAGCCGGAATATTTTTCGGGGTCAATACCGCAGTTAGAAAGCACCTCAGGGTGTACCATACCGGCACCCAGCAGCTCAATCCAACCCTCACCGTGACAAGTAGAACAAACCTGACCGTCCACCTCACCGGTGCCGTGACACTTGTGACACTGCATATCCATTTCGCAACTGGGCTCAGTGAAGGGAAAGTGGTGAGGACGGAAGCGCATAACAGCGTCCTCGCCATACAGACTCTTCATCAGCGTAACGAGTGCGCCCTTTAGATCACCCATAGTGATGTTCTCATCTACAACAAGTCCCTCTATTTGGTGGAACATAGGGGAATGGGTGGCGTCTGCTTCGTCCTTACGGTATACGCGACCAGGCGCAAGAATGCAGATGTGGGGCTTTGCGTTCTCCATAACACGAATCTGCATGGGGCTGGTCTGTGTGC
>JAFQDY010000070.1 GCA_017399325.1 Oscillospiraceae bacterium | reverse complement strand
TTCGGTCTGGAGACCTTGAAACTGGTCGTCCGTCAGCCCCTGGTTGCTACCGATCTGGTTGGTAAGGTTGACATCGTTGTTACTGTTGCAGGCGGCGGCGTTTCCGGTCAGGCCGGCGCTATCCGTCACGGTATCTCCCGCGCACTGGTAACTATGAACGCTGAGTACCACCCCACTCTGAAGGCTGCCGGTTTCATGACCCGCGACCCCAGAATGAAGGAGAGAAAGAAGTACGGCTTGAAGGCTGCTCGTCGTGCTCCTCAGTTCTCCAAGAGATAATCTGTTATTTCAAAGAGTATTCAATGACCCGGAAACCCTGGCGGTTTCCGGGTCTTCTATACGCCAAATGAAGCCTTCGCTGCGAGACAGTTCCAGTTTTCTAAACGGTCTTTCGAGTCCCATCTCTGTAAGTGGCATACCAAAAAAGAGAGCATCCAAAAGGATGCTCTCTTTATTCAAATCGCTGTATTCTGTTGGGCTTCGCCCGGGACTCTCCCACGGCCTAATAACTGTCCACCGGACAGTTTTCTTGACGGTCTTTCGAGTCCCATCTCTGCAAATGGCATACCAAAAAAGAGAGCATCCAAAAGGATGCTCTCTTTTTTGGTGCGAGAGATGGGACTCGAACCCACACGGCGTAACCACACGCACCTCAAACGTGCTTGTCTACCATTCCAACACTCTCGCGTGCCTGTGTATTATAACCCCTATGTAAGGTTTTGTCAATTGATTTTTTCCACATTTAAACCGCAAAATAACCGGATGCCAACGGCACCCGGTTATTTAAATCATTGCGCTGTATTATGCTGTTTTTCTTTTTTTATCACAAATCATCACCGAAACAAAACCTGCTGCAGCAACAACCATAACAGCGCTCCAAAGGAACATATTGCTGCTGTCTGCGGTTTGCGGAGAAGAGATGCCGGAATCCGTATCTGCCTTAACCTCTGTCAGCACATAAGTACTAAAGTGATCCGTATCAAAGATAACATATCCGTCATCGGTAGTGATGACTGCGTGCTCTTCAGGCTCTCCCTCATCGGGCACATAAAACACAGTAAGATCCTTGTCTGCCAATTCTGCAGGAATAGGAAGTTTTACAGTAAACACACCCTTATCCAGTTTGGTGATATTTGCGCCCAAAGTGCCGGAATAGAGCGTAATGTCATAGGCCGCATAGGTGTCTGTGCCAACTGCATTCTTAATGGCGTCGTTCTTGACTTCCTCTACCATTACTTCCGTATCCAAAGGCACAGATTTATCGGTAGTAGTAATTTCGATCTTGCTCATCAGATCGCCACCCTTATAGGACGGTTCGGTAAAGTTCTCAGCGCTTTCCGATTTGGCGATCACAAAAGGACACTCAACCTCACCGACCTTCAGCATGTAAAAACTATCGCCGGCATTGGTAAAGTCAATATATTCTTCGGCATATTCCATAAGTTCCGGATCAAGTTCGCTGAACAAGCCGCCTACAGCAAGAGAAATGCCGCTGTCTGCTCCAAAGTAATCATCAATTCTCTTTTGCGCCGCTGCCATATAAGCTTCCGGGGTGTTAGCCGTGTCAGCCGGTACATAGAGCATAAACTTATAGGCAATACCGCCCTCAGTAGTCGCATAAACATCGCCGTCATACATAACGATCATATGTCCGCCGGCCTCGCTGTAGAATATACCGCCGCCACTGCCTAAGCGTGTGTCAATTCCGAAGGTAAACTTACCGCCGCCAACATCGTCCAGAAACTCCTTTGCAAAGTTCAGGGCCGTGCCGGGGTCATCCACACCGGTTTTTGCAACCGTTGCTGCATAATTAACTAAGTACAGGTCATCCAAAATGTAGAATTTCCATTCGTCAGTGGAGGCGTCTTTCATCCTCTTCACCATAGCATCCACATTCTTCTTGATTTCCGCATCAGGCTGGGTATACTTTACATCCACATAATAGATCTCTTCTGTTCCGGTATTCCGATCCGTTAGAGAGATCATTGCTCGGTTAGGGTTGAAGGGCTCTTCATTGCAATAGGCCCATACTTCGTATTGATTGTCCTTCACGAGACTTTTGGCGATAGCAGAAAGCAGGAACTCGGAATCGCCGCTATCCTCAGGCGCATCCGCGCAAACAGTCCAAGTTTCGGTTGTCGTAATTTTCTTCATCACATCGGAGTATTTCTCCGGTGTGGGAACGACCTTAACACTACGGTAGAACAGGCAATAATTCAGATTGCCGGTTGCATCGTCAATACCAACATCGCGGAATTCAAATCCGTCATAAATGACACGATAACCGTCAGCAACATACTGCTCAATATAGTCTGCCTCAAAGACAGTGCCTGCAGGCGCAGTAATTCCAATCATAACTGCCTCGGTGTACATATCAGGCTCATCCTCCCAATAGCAGGGATTATAGATGCCGCCGGAAATGACCGTCTTTTCTGCAAAATCACCGTTAATATACAAGCCGCCTGTGCCGGACGAGGTTACGCAATCGGTGATATACATCTCGCCGCCCTCTTGGGCAATGCCGTTAAAATCGCCGCCGTTTATGTATACCTTTCCGCCGTCGGTATAGAGACCGCCGTTGCAGTAACCGCCGTTGATGGTCAATGTTCCGCTATTGGTGGGGAAATAGCCAATGCCGGTCTCATTCAAAGTAGCCGTGCCGTAATTGTAGAAATCGCCGTCCACAAAAAGGCTATCCAGGGTCAATGTTGCGCCCTCTTCTACCATAATGCTGCCGCCCAAACTGGGGAATGCGTCATTAGAATTCTGAATGGTCACATTGGCACCGTTTTTCACGATAAAGCCATAATCATAATCTGCCATTTGTGTATAAAGGCCGTGGCCATTCATGTCCAAAACATGTGTGCCACCATCAAAGACAATTGCCTCATCATAGGGCAGATACTCCGGATCGGGTTCTACGCCTTCAGCAAGGGCATTGATATCCCGCAAAAGGGTGATGGTATTTCCCTCAACAGAAACAGAACCTTCCGGGAACAGAGATGCAATATCGCTGCTGCTTGTGAGCGTAACCGCAGATGTGATGAGAACACCTGACAAAGCAAGCGCAAGCACAAGCATAATGCCTAAAAACTTCTTCATAATGATCCCTCCTTATGATATCTCACATATACCATACAACATTTGCAAGTAAAATTCAATAGAAAACTGGTATAATTCTCTTTATTTTCAACTTATTTGGGCGTTTTATCCAATTGCATCGGTGATAAATGATGCATTTTGCAGAACAATATGGGGCTTATCACCGGATTTTTCCAGCATTTCGGAGGTTGTTTCACCGCTTAAAACCAAAATTCCCGTAACACCTGCATTCAGAGCAGATTTTATATCTGTATAGATCCTGTCTCCAACAACGGCAGTTTCCTCGGCTGCATATCCCCACTTCGCCATAGCAAGTTTCGGCATCAAAGGGCTGGGTTTTCCGATCACAACAGGGCGCTTCCCTGTTGCGTTGAAGATCATGTCACACACACTGCCGCAATCGGGAACACTGCCAAATTCTGTGGGGCAAACATAGTCGGGGTTTGTTGCGATATAGGGAATATTCTCCCGTGTCAGCAATAATCGGCTCACATCTTCCAGTTTCCGGAATGTCAGTTCCGTATCAAAGCCCATCACAATGCAATCCACATCGCTCAGGTTTTCTGTAACCGTAAAGCCCTCGCGCTCCAATTCCCTTTTCAGTGACATTGTACCACAGACATACAGGCGCGCATCAGGGTGATGCAATTTTAGGTAATGAGCCGTTGCCTGAGAAGAAGTGATAAAATCGTCCCTTGTGGCCGCGATTCCGAGTTTCTCCAGTTTCTTAATGTAATCTTCCACACTTTTAGACGAATTGTTCGTCATAAACAGGTAGCGGCGACCTGTGTTTTTGATAGTCCGCAGCAGTTCATTTGTAAAGTCATACAGACGGTTTCCCAAATACAGTGTGCCGTCCATATCAAACAGAAATAATTTTTTGCTGCGAAGCAATTCCTTTTGATCCATATTACAAAACCTCACACAGTTCGTCCAGCACACCCAGATCCCAGGCAAGGCGAGAAAGAACATACTTATCCCGAATATCCTTTGTAGCCTTAAAGGTACGCCTTGCCGTTTCCCTATCCACGCCGATAGAAGCCAGATCCTGTGAAATGCCAATGGTTTTCAGAATTTGAGAAATTTGTTGGTATGTGGGCAATTCTTCCTCTAAAATATTCAGAATCGTACTCCAATTCTTTTCAATTATGGCATAACGGGCGGGGTGCGTAGACTTATCGTATTTTTGCTCTTTCTGCTCCTGCGCGATCATAGTTTTCGCACTGTTGCCAAGAAAGTCTTTCAGTTCTGTCTTCCAATTATCAAAAGAGAAATTGCAAACATAGTCTTCGGCCCGTTTTTGATCGGGCGTGTATTTCTTAATTTTCTCATAGAGTTTTACTGCCTGCAAAGTGCCCAATGCACATTGGATACCGTGCAGATCGACTTTTGTTCCAAACTCCAACCCACGCATATCCCAAATGTGAGAGAAATAATGTTCTACACCTGACGCAGGTCTGGATACGCCTGCATAAGCCATTGCAAGTCCGCCGATCACAAGGCCTTCAAACACAGCCTCAACGGCCTTCTCGTCCCGTTTCAGCAGACCGTCTGCGTTATCCACGCACTTTTTTAAAGCGCCGCGAATCAGTTGCGCAACACGCTCACAATAGTACTCACCGGTTATGATGTGGGCAATTCGCCACTCGGCAATACTCACAAATTTGGCTAGCATATCGCCAAGACCGGATTTCAGCATATGGATGGGCGCGTTTTTCAAAATATCCGTGTCGCCGATGATCACATCCGCGCATCGGCTGTTCAATGAAACCTTCAGTCCGTCCATAGACATAGACGAGGTTGCAGATGCGTAGCCGTCCATAGACGGCGCAGTTGCTACAATGATATACTTCTTCCCTGTTATGTTGCTCAGGATCTTACCAATATCATTGATCACGCCGGAACCGATTCCAATGATCAGATCACAGGACGGATCAAAATGCATAACTGCTGAACCAACTGCCGTTTCGTCCGGCTCAAGGTGTTCATCAGGGAAGGAATAACTTGTATATGGCAGGTTGTTTATGTCAAGAATTTGGCATACTTTCTCCCCTGCTGCCGCAAATGTATTGCGATCCGAAAGCAAAAACGGCTTTTTTGTACCATATTTTTGGACAAAAAACATAAGGCGACCGATCGCGCCTTTTCCAATAATCACATCGTCAACGGCTGCACTATGCACCTTACCACACCGGCAGATTCCATCATTAAAATACTGTTTCACCACTGATTCCTCCAACGCCCGGTTGATTTCTCTATTATCTCATGATATTATCATACTGGGTTATTTCATAATTGTCAAATGCATAGATGTACCATTCATTACCCTCCTGGGAGATATACACATATGAACACACATGAAATTTATACAGAAATTCTTCGGGATGAGTTAAAGCCTGCAATGGGCTGCACAGAACCCATCGCCATTGCCTATGCTGCGTCCATTTTGCGGGATGCGTTGGGCAATCAGCCGGAGAAAATCGAACTGCAATTAAGCGGCAATATTATAAAGAATGTCAAGAGCGTCATTGTTCCTGCCACCGGCGGTATGCACGGAATCGAGGCGGCCGTGGCAGCAGGTGTCATTTCCAATGCGCCGCAAAAGCAGTTGGAAGTGCTTGCCGGCCTGACCGCAGAAGACATTGCAACAATTCAGGGTTTTATCAAAGATTGCAATATCCATGTGAGCGAACTGGAAACGGATAAGCCATTT
>JAFQDY010000069.1 GCA_017399325.1 Oscillospiraceae bacterium | reverse complement strand
GGGCGGTGCCGTTGGTAACGGTTACGGTGTAAGCCTTACCGGCCTTGAAGTACTCGCCGGTCAAAGCGCCGTCAGCAACTGCATATGCAGCAGCGTCAGCCTTGGATGCGCCCATTACTGCGTACAGGCCGGAATCCAAGGAGGGAGTCGCTGTGCCAATTGCGGCATTTGCGCCGGTGCTGTTGTTCTTAATTTCAAATGTGCCGTTTGCGCCCACGGTAATATTTGTACCGTACAGCAAAGGACCATTTTGGTTGCCTTCCATATAGAAGGAGCCATTTTGAACATCAATGGTGGGGGTATTGTAAGTAAAGCTGTTGGCAGTTACAGTTACCTTCGCGCCATTATCGATCTTAATGGTCTTGGAGGCCAACATAATGAATCTAGTGGTGGACAGGGTTGCAGTACCGCCATTGAAAGTAATGGATGCATAGTCACCACCAAAGGTGTTGTCAGACCAGCCGCCGGACTTGCCGGTTGCATTCACCTTGCTAATGACAACATTGGCATTGTTGAAGACCAGTTCTGCAGTAGCGGCGTTGCCATAAATGGCGCTGCCGTTGCCTTTCAGAGTCAGCAGAGCGTTGCCGCTGAAGGTAATCTTGCCGACAGTTTTGATCGCGCCGGCCTTATCGTTAGAAGCTGCAGCATCAGCGTTACCACCATCAACGATGTCGTTGGTGTAGAACAGGGCACTTGCAGCCTCGGTTACGATGGCCAACTCACCGGTGGCGAGGGTATCGATAACAGATTCGTCATCGGAGAGGTCTGCGTTCTTTAAGTAAACGGTAGGAACATTGTTGGTATCATATGCCAACTTGACATTGTAATCTGCGTCAGTAGCAGCAACAAGCGCGCCGGCTTCAGTCTTCAGATAAACAGTGTCGCTGTCGGTAAAGGTATACTCGGTTCCGAGGATCTTCACCGTAGTCTTGTAAATGTACTCTGCTTCAACTTCAACATTACCGGCAGGCATAGTGAAGGTGTAAACACCTTCGTTCTCTGCAACAGTAACATCGTCGGAAGTCCAACCGTCAAAGGTCTGGCCTGCAGGAGCAGCGCCGGGGGTCAGAGTAACAGTTGCGCCAACGGTGTACTTTGCTTTATCGGTAGTACCGCCGGTTGCAGTAACTGTATAAGCCGGCTCGATCTTGAAGTACTTCTTACCACCCCAAGAAACTGCGCCGATGCGGAATTCAGCAGCGTTCGAACCGTCAAATTCTGTGCTGTAAGACATATAGTAATTTGCTTCGCCTTCAGCATTCCGATAGCCGGTAGGAACGATCTGACCGGTACCTTCAGTCAGATAAGTACCTGCCTGAATCGTCAAGGTGCCTCCGTTAACTACCAAACCCTCTGCAGTGTAATCACCGTTAATTGCTCTATGTTCTTCAGAGATCAAGGTAATGTTGCCGTCTTCAACAGTAACCTTAGAGCTGCCGTTGATCGCGCCGCTGGACTTGGCCTTCAACTGTAATGTGCCGCCATCAAACACGACATATTTCGCCTTTAATGCTTCTCTGGTATCCGTACCTTTACTGGTAATCGTGCCGTTTACCTTGTTGAAGGTAATTTTCTGTCCGTCAGCCTTCAGGCTTTGGAAAGAAGACTCGTTGTAAACTCTGCCCCATTCGTCGGAATTGGTAGGTGCCTGATCACCCTTGTAACCACGGATCTCCAATTCGCCGATCGTCCATTGCATCATATTGGCCCAAGAGAAATCAGCATTGTTCTTTCTGGGGGATTCAACTCTTTCAACAACGATCACAAATTTGCTTGCATCGTTGGAAACGCCTTGAACCGCGCACCAGTTGGTATTTCTCTCACCAATGAATGCATCGCGCACATACATAGTGGGGACAGCATCAGTGCCAGTGGGGAAATCCAACTTGATGTTGTATGTGTCCTCAATTGCAGTAACACTCTCCGTCACATTACCGCTGGTGTCGGTAGTGAAGTAAAGTGTTTCGCCTTGGGTGATTGTGTACTGAGTTGCGCCAATGTACAAACTAGTTGACATTTGCTCCGCACTTGCCAGAATGGGGATCATAGCCACAACCAGGCAAAGAACGATCAGTAAACCTAAAAGTTTCTTTTTCAAAGTTTTCTCCTCCTTACATTTATAGAAAAGCGAGTTTTCTTCTTTGTAAATATAGCACATAGACATTGAAAAAGCAAGAGACTTTTTGCACTATTTTACTATATTTTCAGGATATGACATCACCCATTTCGACTTTTTTCGAAATGGGTGAATAAAAGTTTTGCATATGTGGTTATTGAGAGGCGCTGGCGGTGTATTTTTTTACTCCCTCCGACCTCGCTATCGCTCGGCCACCTCCCTCACAGAGGGAGGCAAGGGGGATTTAAGAATTAAGAACCGAAAGTAAAGCGCGTCATTCCGAGCCGGTGCGCAAAGGCAAGAATGTAGGGGCGGATATTATCCGTCCGCGGAGAGAACGCCACCTCATCCGACACGGCTAGCGCCGCGCCACCTTCTCCTCAAGGAGAAGGCTTTTATGCCTCGTTACGGAGGGTTTCGGCCAGGTCCAGTTGCTCCCAGGGCAGGTTTTCCACGCCGAAGTGGCCGCGACGGGCGGTTTGGCTATAGATGGGTCGGCGCAGGTTCAGTTTGCGGATAATGCCGGCAGGGGTCAGGTCGCAATGCTTGCGCAGCAGGGCGGTCATTTCCTCGTCGGCGATTTTGCCGGTTCCGTAACTGTTGACACGCAGGGAAACAGGCTGGGCAACACCGATGGCATAAGCGATCTGCACTTCCACCTGCTCGGCAAGGCCTGCCGCCACCAGATTCTTTGCCATATAACGGGCCATATAGGCGCCGCTTCTGTCCACCTTGGTGGGGTCTTTGCCGGAGAATGCGCCGCCGCCGTGGGAGAAGTAGCCGCCGTAGGTATCTACGATGATCTTTCTGCCGGTCAGACCGGTATCGCCGTTGGGGCCGCCGATGACGAAATTGCCGGTGGGGTTGATATGGATATGGGATACATGATTGATATCATAGCCATACTGTTCCAGCACGGGAGCAATCACGCCCTGGCGGACATAACGGCGCAGTTCCTCGATTTCAAAATCTTCGGTGTGCATAACGGACACGACAACCGTATCGATGCCCACTACCCTGCCCTGCTCGTCAAATTCTACGGAAACCTGGGTCTTGCCGTCGGGACGGAGCAGGTCGTTGCTTTCCACGCATTCGGTCAAACGGTTTGCCAATGCTCTTGCCAGCGCAACAGGCAGGGGCATCCGTTCGGGAGTCTGGGTACAAGCGCCGCCAAACATCATACCCTGGTCGCCTGCGCCGCCAACTTCGTCGTTGGTGCCAAGGGCAATATCGGCAGATTGGGTATGGATCTTGCAGAGGATCTCCACCGTGTCGGCGGCAAACTCGTCCTCAGGTTTGGTATAGCCGATGGATGCGATCACTTCCCGGGCCACGGCTTCGTAGTCAATCACCGCTTTGGTGGTGATCTCGCCGCAGATCAGGCAGAAGTTGGTAGTGACGGTGGTTTCGCAGGCCACGCGGGAATTGGGGTCTTGGGCGAGGCAAGCATCCAAAATTGCGTCGGATATGGCGTCCGCCACCTTGTCCGGGTGGCCGCAGGTTACACATTCAGAGGTAAATAATCTTTTTTCCATAATTGTTCCTTTCTGGTTCTCTCCCTCCGACCTCGCTTTGCTCGGCCACTTCCCTCATCAGAGGGAGGCAAGGGGGTGTTCTTTGAGATTGCCACGTCGCTGCGCTCTTCGCAATGACGCGTGTGGGTATTAGGCAAAACAACAAAAATGCACACATCGAGAATTCGATGTGCGCTCTATCGAATCCTCATCTCTCGTTTCCGCCGGATTTGGCACCACACTTTCGCAGGTTGCCGGGTTTCATCGGGCCGTTCCCTCCACCACTCTTGATAAGGTTTGTATGCAATTCGCTATTATTTTACACAAAAATCCCCAAATGTCAAGGGTTTTTTTGATTTTTTACTTATGAATTTGTTCATAATTCCTTTATAGACTTTTCTTCCAAATAGTGGTATGATATTGGCAGTTTTACAAGGAGTTGATGGGTTTGAAAAATTTGCGCCGGTCCTTTGACCGCTTCTGTTTCCAAAACCGTAATAAGGGCATTCCCAATTTGATGCTGTATATTGCGCTGGGTTCTGCATTGGTGACCGTTATGGGTATGATCAACGGCGGTGATGTGCTGTATTCCGCGCTGTGCTTTAATAAGTCCCTGATTTTGCAGGGGCAGGTTTGGCGGCTGCTGACCTTTGTGTTTACCGAGGGGTACAGCGGTTTTCTGGGTCTTATTTTCCTCTACTTCTTTTACTCGCTGGGCCGCGCTGTGGAACTGTCCATCGGTACGCTGAAATTTAACCTTTATTATTTTTGCGGTGTGATCTTAATGGATATTTTCGCTATGATCTTCTGCCCCACAGAAGCGGTGATCATCGGCGATGCCGTGGCTACGCCCGATTATTTTGTGGCGCTTTATTCCCAAATGGCCTTCTATCTCCATTTGAGTTTGCTGCTTATGTTCTGCGTCCACAATCCCGACGCACGGTTCTTTGTGCTGTTTTTCATCCCGGTGAAGGCTTGGGTGATGGGAATGATCTATCTGGTTATTATTGTGATCAACATTTTCAATATGACCTATCCCTACAACCTGTTCCCCCACAGTTTGTTCCCGCTGGTAGGTCTTGCCAATTTCCTGCTGTTTGCAGGCAGTGACATCGGTAACCTGTTCCCTGTTTCCTGGCAGGTAAAGTTCGGCAGGCTGTTTCAGAAGAAAGCGCCTAAAAAAACCGGCACGATCCCCTTTGTTCCCAACACGCCACCCTATCAGGCGAAGAACGAGAATTACAACCATCGCTGCACCGTTTGCGGCAGGACCGATGT
>JAFQDY010000068.1 GCA_017399325.1 Oscillospiraceae bacterium | reverse complement strand
GACAAGGGTTGGATCTGCCTGAAATATGTGCGGTTTGATTCCACATCTACCGGCAGCAGTAGTGGCAGCACCGGCAGTTCCGGCAGCACCACCACGACGCCTACCGTTGTAACCGGCACAGTTAAGGTCAATGACTATCTGCGTATCCGTTCCAACGCCGGCACATCTTACAGCATTGTGGGCTATCTGAAACCCAACACAAAAGTAACCATCACAGAGCAGAAGACCGCAGGCGGAATGACCTGGGGCAAGATCGACAAGGGTTGGATCAGCCTGAGTTATGTTGTGCTGGACAGCCAGACATCTTCCGGCAGCAGCACCACCACCCAAAAGACCACAGGCACAGTCATTGCAGACTGCCTGCATATCCGTAAGGACGCAGGCACCAACAATTCCATTGTGGGTTACCTGTACTACGGCACTAAGGTCGAAATTCTGGAAACCAAGAAGGCCGCAGACGGCAGCACTTGGGGCAGAGTCGCCAAGGGCTGGGTCCATATGGGCTACATCAAGAAATAACACAAAAAGCGTGTACCGATTTGGTACACGCTTTTTTCTTGGACGGCATAAATAAAAACGGCACTGCCTAAGCAGTGCCGTTAACATGCAGGGGATCAAACAGCGCGTTCAACCTTGTTGGAACGGAGGCATCTGGTACAAGCGTACACATGGCACGGGGTACCATTCACAATGGCCTTAACCCGCTTTACATTGGGTTTCCAGGTTCGATTGGAACGTCTGTGGGAGTGGGAGACCTTAATACCAAAGGTAACGCCCTTGCCACAATAATCACACTTCGCCATTCTACTGCACCTCCTATCTGCATAATAAAATCGTTTCTTTTTTGCGCCCACAAACAGGCGCTTAGATATGATACCAAAGATTTTTCCAAAAAGCAAGTCTTTTTTTGTATTTTTTTCGTTTTTTAAAATATTGTTGCTATTCTGCCGGCTGACCGCTATAATATCTATAAGAATTTGATGAAATAAGGGGGCCATACTATGTTTACGGTATATAGCGTGCCGCTGACCACTTTGGTAAAAGAATTCAAACTTGAGGTGGCGCATCAGGCCAGTGATTACGAGGAAATTCAGTTAACGGTTGCAGATGTGTCCAGACCCGGTCTGCAATTGACCGGCTATTTCGACCACTTTGAACCTATGCGTCTGCAGGTGCTGGGCAATGTGGAGATCAGTTATCTGCAAAAGTTGACCCAGGCCGAGCGGGAAAAGGCAATGGACCGCTACTATGCTTATAAATTCCCGGCTATGCTGGTGACCCGCTACAACCCCTTGGAGCCGGTTTGTTTGGAACTGGCCAAGAAGCACGATATTACGGTTTTGCGCTGCCGTGAGGCTACCAGCACCATCGTTTCGGCCATCGTTGCTTACCTGTCTGCAGCGCTGGCGCCCCGGATCACCCGTCACGGCGTGCTGATGGAAATTTACGGCGAGGGCGTTTTGGTGCTGGGCGAAAGCGGTATGGGCAAAAGTGAGGCGGCAGTGGAACTGTTAAAACGCGGCCACCGTTTGATCGCTGACGATGCCGTGGAGATCCGCAAAGTTTCCGGCAGCACTCTCATCGGCACTGCTCCCGACCTGATCCGCAACTATGTGGAACTGCGTGGCATCGGCATCGTGAATGTGGCGAAACTGTTCGGTATGGGCGCGGTAAAATCCGAAAATGAGATCGATCTGGTGGTGAATGTTGTTCCTTGGAACAATCAGGCTACCTATGACCGGGTGGGCCTGGAAGAACAGTATATGGAAATTTTGGACGTGCAAGTGCCGATGAATACCATTCCCATCACCCCCGGCCGTAACCTTGCGGTGATTTTGGAAGTTGCCGCCATGAACAATCGCCAGCGGCAAATGGGCTATAACCCCGCCAAGGAGTTCACCGAGCAGATCGACACCTATTTTGAGCAGAGTAATCTCTGAAAACGGAGCAAACAATGAAAGAATTTACCATCGGTCCTAACGACAGCGGTCAGCGGTTAGACCGGTTCTTGAGCAAGGCGGTGCCACTGCTTCCGGCGTCACTGGCGCAAAAATATATCCGCATCAAGCGGATCAAGATCAACGGCGCCCGGGCAGAACGGGACAGCCGGTTAAATACAGGTGATGTGATCCAACTCTACATCAACGACGAGTTCTTCGACACACCCAGGCAGGAAAATGCCTATCTGAAAGTGGCAAGTCCCAAACTGAATATCGTCTACGAAGATGAAAATATCCTACTGGTTGACAAACGCCCCGGTCTGGCGGTCCACCCCCACGACGGGGCAGAGTACGGCAGGACGCTCATTGACCATATTCAGGCATATCTGTACCAAAAACGGGAGTGGAGTCCCCGGGGGGAGAATGCCTTTGCACCGGCGCTCTGTAACCGTATCGACCGGAACACCGGCGGTATCGTGATCGCTGCCAAAAATGCCCAGAGCCTTCGAGTCCTTAATCAGAAGATCAAAGACCGAGAGATGGACAAGCGGTATCTGGCCATTGTGGAAGGCACGCCCAAACCTGCAAAGGGCAGTTTGAAAGGCTACCTGTTCAAAGATGCCAAGCAAAACCGCGTCTTTGTTACGGACAAACCTCAGCCCGGTGCCAAGACCTGTCAAACCAATTATCAGGTCCTCAAAAGCGCAGGAGGACTGTCGCTGGTGGAATGTGAACTGATCACCGGCCGTACCCACCAGATCCGCGCTCAGTTTGCCCACGCGGGCCATCCGCTTTTGGGGGACGGCAAATACGGAAAACTGGACAAGCGATTTGACAGAAATTACCAGGCGCTTTACTCTTATAAACTGACGTTCCGATTCACCACAGACGCAGAATGCCTGTCCTATTTGAACGGAAAGTCATTCCAGGTGAATGATGTGGAATTCGTTCACACCTATTTTGGTGATATAAGCAAATAATAAAACCCGGGAAGCGAACTTCCCGGGTTTTCTCTTGTTGATCAGGCTTCAAAATCCAGCGCGTCAGCCTGGACATCGTCGCAATCGCAGCAGCAATCATCGCCGCAGCAGCAACCCCAACCGTATCTGCTCCACAGGCCTCTTGCCCATGCTACGATCTTATCGCCATAGGTGGCGATCACATATACGATTCCGGCAATCACAGCCAAGGCGGCCACGATCTTCATAATTGTACCAAAAGTTTTCATAAGTGTTACCTCCTTGTTTAATATCCTATATTCAGTATAACCAATACAGGACAAAAAAGCAATAAAAATTTACAGATAACCGTACATGCCCCGCACAGAAACCTCTCCGGAACTGACTGTTTCCGACATGCCGTCGGCATTCCGGATGATCAGACCGCCGTTTTCGTCCAAGTCCAGCGCTACTGCGTAGCGTTTTTCTTCGCCGCGCATCAAAACCACATCTTTTCCCAATGTGATACACAGTCCTTTGTATGCATTCAGCAAATCGGCTTTTTGGGGTAAAAGGGAATTGCTCATTTCAAAAAGCGCTTCCGTCAGGGCAGCAGTCAGCAGGGCAGGGGAACAAGGCGCGTTTGTGATCTGGCTGACAGAAATGGCCATATCCTGCAATTCAACCGGAAAATCCGTCTGTTTTTGCAAACAGTTGATGCCGATGCCCACGATGGCGTGATCCACCGTGCCGGTTGCGCTGTTTACAGAAAGTTCCGTGAGAATACCGCCCAGTTTCCTGTTTGCGTAAACCAAATCGTTTATCCATTTCACCTGGGGCTGGAATCCGCAAGCGGCTTTGACTGCGTTGCAGGCAGCCACCGCCACCGCGCAGGTCAGATGCATCAGTTCCTCAGCGGCACACGCCGGTCGCAAAATCACCGACAGATAAACACCCATACCGCCGGGGGAAGAAAACTGCCGTCCTAACCGACCGCGGCCAGCAGATTGACTTCCCGCAATTAAGACCGTGCCGTGGGGCGCACCGTTTTTCGCAAGGCGTTTTGCCTCGGTATTTGTCGAATCAATGGTATCATACCAATACAGAGTGTCCCGCCAGGGACACTCTGTTTGGAAATAACGCAAAATTTCTTGTTTCATGGTTTAGTCAATGTCTTTCAGAACTTCCTCGGGGGGCAAGTCCAACTGATCGGGCCGCTGAATGATGCGGCGGAAGCACTTGAAGAATGCAGCGTAATAGAAGCCGTCAACGATCCGCTCGTCCATAGAGAAACGGAAATCCAGATACTTCTTCTGCACCACAGAACCGTCCTCCTGTACTTCAAGGGCCCGGCGCTTGCAGCCGAAAGAACCGAACAGGGGCAGGTTACCGAAGTCATACAGATGATGGTAAATGGGGGGGATGCCCAAAGAACCCATAGAAGTGAAGAACACACTTCCGTGGAAGGGGCTCAGTTCCAGCAGGAACTTGGGCAGAAGACCGAAGTAGTCCAAAACCCGCAGCAGCCACACGGTGAATTTCAGCACCAGACCGGGGATCAGCATAAAGGCGTGGGCCAGATTGTCGAAACCGGAATCCAGCGGAGAGTTCTTAACTGCCTCGATCTCTTTGTTGACCTTGTTGTAAACATCTTCAGCGGTGTCCGTAGGCGCAAGATGCACTTTGATAACCGTTTCCGGAGAGGTGGAGGTCATTTCCTTTTTGACCGTCAGGCAGAATTGAATGTCGTTGCCGTGGGTATAGATCTTCTGGCCGGCAATGAAGCGGTTCAAACCGGGATACCGGCACATGGCCCGGCAGTAAGCGGCCAGCATAACATGCATCAAACCGAAAGAGGTCAGACCTTCTTTCCGCTTCTGACGGATGTAGCGCTCTACATTGGTGATCTCAAAGGCTTCCTCAAACAGATTCATAGAGGCGCATCTTGTCCACATCACATAGGGGGACACCTGATTCATAGGCGGCTCTGTGCGAATGCGGCGACCGTCAGTTCTGTCGCCCCAAGTGGGGTGATACTCTTCGGAACTGTGGATCCGAATGGCAAATACCACGATGATCAGGCCCAGTGTAAACAGCGCGTCGGGAAGAAGGGGGAGCAGCGCCTCCCAGTTGGCAGAGATCACTGCCCAGCGGTTTAAGTAAAGCCTTGCTGCCAAGGGGAATGCGCCCAGTGGAATGATCAGCAAAGTTGCGGGGATCTTTCCGGAAGTGACCTGGGTGTACAACACAGCCACAAACAACAACGCGATGGCAAACAGACCGCCAATGAGCTTATCAAAGGCCACAAAGTTATAACCGAAGAAGAAAAAGCCGTAGTAAATGCAATTCATCCAAACGGGGATCGCGGTCTTATAAAACTGTTCTTTGCCGCAAAGCAGGCACATAAGTCCAAATAGCACAGCCGCTGCGATTGGCAGAACGATTTGGCTCCACACATCGGTTCCTTCCACACCGACAAAAAGAACGCGGGCCACTGCCGAGCAAACCATACAAAGGGCTACCAGCCAGGTCAGGCCGTTTTTCGGGCTGACATAAAAGTGTGTTCTCTTTTCCATAACGACTATATTATAGCAAATACGCGGTTTTTTGGCAATAAGAAAATAATGTTGACAAAGCAAGGATTCCTGCTATGAAAACCTTGAAAAATCTGCAGCCATATGATAAAATATACGGAATATGTCAGATTCTTTTCCATATGAAAGAAAACGATGATTCCTACAGAAAGAAAAGAGAGAAAATTTCGGTTTTCCGGGAGGTCGCATGTATCTAAAAAGTTTGGAAGTACAGGGGTTTAAGTCCTTCCCTGATAAGACCCTGATTCGGTTTGGCGACGATATTACCGCAATCGTCGGCCCCAACGGTTCGGGCAAATCCAATATCTCCGATGCCATTTTGTGGGTCATGGGCGAACAGAGCACCAAGACCCTCCGTGGCGCAAAAATGGAGGACGTTATTTTCGGCGGCACCCAGAAGCGGTCTGCCGTGGGTTTTGCGGAAGCGACGCTGACGCTGGACAATACCGACCGGGCCCTTGCATACGATGCAGACGAAGTGATGGTCACCCGCCGGTATTATCGCTCCGGCGACAGTGAATACTATATCAATCGCCAATCTGTCCGCCTGCGTGACATCAACGAAATGTTTATGGACACAGGTCTGGGCAAAGAGGGTTATTCCAATATCGGTCAGGGCAGGATCGATGAAATTCTGTCCCTCAAGAGCGCTGACCGCCGTGAGATTTTTGAGGAGGCGGCAGGTATCTCCAAATACCGCCACCGCAAAGAGGAAACCGAGCGTAAACTTGCCCATACGGAAGATAATTTGATGCGCATCGGCGATAAGATCTCCGAACTGGAATTGCAACTGGAACCTCTGCGTATCCAATCGGAAAAAGCCACCAAATACCTGGCTCTGCGTGATGAATTGCAGGGCGTGGAAGTGGCGGTTTGGATGGATAAGTTGGAAAAACTGTCCGCAGATGCCAAGAAAGCGGAGGAGGACTATACTTCTGCGTCATTCGTGCTGCAGCAGGCCCACGAGGAACTGGATAAACTCTATAAAACCACCGAGGAAATGGGCGCGCAACTGCGCCATCAAAACGGAACTGTGGATATGCTGCGGGAGCAGGTGTCTTTGCTGGAAGGCACAGGCCAGCAAATCGAGGGTCAGATCGCCCTTTTGCGCAGCACCATCGAGCATAATGAAGAAAATATCCGTCGCAGCCGCGAAGACCTGCAGGGTCAGGAAGACCGCAGCAGCGGCATAGCGGTCCAGTTGGAGCAGACCACGACCCGCATTGGCCAAATCGATGAAATATTGTCGAAAAAGGCAGCAGATCTGGAAGTTTTGCAGAAACAACTTCTTGCTATGACCGCCGATGCCCAGGGCATTACCCGCCAGTTTATGGAACTGCGCACCCGGGAGGTTGCCTTGACCGGCGATTTGGCTGCCCGGGAAGCGGACACCAAGGCGCTGGAAACGGCTATCGGTGAAAGCGCTGCCCGTATCGCCCAGATCGATGCCGATCTGGCATCCGGTGCAGACCGGGAGCAGGAAGCAAGAGACAACCTGCAGCAGGCGCAAAAACTTTTGAAAAATGCCCAAGACGAAGTGACGGCCAACCAAAACGCCATTTCCGGTTACACTCTGCGGCAGACCACCCGGGCAAAGCGCCGGGACGAACTGGCAGAAAAGGTGCAAAAACTGCGGAGCGAACTGGATTCCGTAACGGCAAAGACCCGCGTGTTCCGGGCAATGGAAAAGGACTATGAGGGTTACCACAAGTCTGTCCGGAATGTAATGCAGGAAGCCAAACACGGCGCACTTCGGAATGTACACGGACCGGTGTCCCAACTGATCCGTACGGACGATGCCTATACTGTGGCTATCGAGATCGCTCTTGGCGGCGCGCTGCAGCAGATCGTTGTGGATAACGAGCAGGACGGCAAAGCCATTTTGTCCTACTTAAAGCGCACCAACGGCGGCCGTACCACCGTCATTCCCATTTCCACCGCAAAGGGCAAATCCTTGCAGGAAACCGGCCTTGAAAAGTGCCGAGGCTTTGTGGGTCGGGCCACCGAACTGGTGAAATTCGACAAGCAATACCGGGGCGTTATGGAAAAACTTCTGGGCAGGATCGTCATCGCCCAGGACCTGGATTCTGCAATCGCTATGTCCAAGCAGTATGCCCAGCGATTTAAGATCGTAACTCTGGACGGACAGGTGATGGAAGCCGGCGGCTCTATGACCGGCGGTTCTGTGAACAAAGAGGCGGGCATTTTGAGCCGCGCCAATGAACTGGAAAAACTCTTAAAACAGGAAAAAGACCTGCAGGAGAAACTGGACGCATTGGAAACCGAGTTCCAGGAAGCCCGTCGGGCAGCCGATCAGGTGGAATTCCAACTGACTGCCGCCAAGGAACAACTGCAGGAAGCGGAAAAGCAGGTTTTGACCCAAGAGGGTCTTGTGCGGCAGCATGAGATCTGGCTGCAGGCCATCTGCGATGCCAAGGATGCCGCCAATCGGGAAAAAGACGGCCTGAACAGCCGGCAAACTGCCGATAAGGAACAACTGGCTGCGGTAAAAGCCCAGATCGCGGTGTTCACCACCCAACTGGAGGAGACCCGCCAGCAGTTGCGGAATTTGGAAGGTACGCAGTCCGAGGCGGAAAAGTCCGTGGCGGCCATTACCGACCAGATCAACTTGATCCGCACCGATGCCGCTGCGTTGGAGGCAGAAAAGGCAACGGCGAACGCCCATATTGCGGACCTGCGCGTTTTGCAGGCAGCTACCGAGGGCGATAAAAACAGAAAACTGGCTGATATTGACGGCATTGCTGCAGAAAATACCCGCTTGGAGGACGAGATCCGCAAGCAGGAGACCCGTAAGGAAGAAAATGCCGCAGAGATCGCCAAAATGCGCCAGTCTATGCAGGACGCGCTGGGCGATTACGCCCGCATCGAAGCGGAAAAATCCAAAAACGAGGGCGACATTCAAGAGAAGAATAAGAACATTCTCAATATGGAGTGGGCCTGCGCTTTGCTTGAAAACAAGAAGGAAACCATCTTACTGGAAGAGAAAAACACCATTGACAGACTGTGGGACACTTACGGCTTGACGCCCGGTACTGCCGCAGAAAAGCGAGGTCAGATCGAATCCATCACCGAGGGCAACCGCCGCATCGCGGAATTGAAGCGGAAGATCTCCGCATTGGGTACACCCAACTTGGGTGCCATCGACGAGTATGCCCGTATCAACGAGCGGTACACCTACCTGACCGATCAGCGGGACGATGTTCTGGGCGCAAAGAAGGATCTGGAAGGCATCATCAAGGAGATCACCACCCAAATGACCGAGATCTTCGTAACGGAATTTGCCAAGATCAACGAGTATTTCGGCAAAGTCTTCGAGGAAATGTTCAACGGCGGTAAAGGTCAACTGCTTTTGGAAGACCCGGAAAATCCCTTGACCTGCGGCATTGAGATCCGCGTGCAGCCTCCCGGAAAACAGGTAAAAACCATTACGCTTCTTTCCGGCGGTGAAAAGGCATTTGTGGCGATTGCGTTGTATTTCGCCATTTTGAAAGTGCGGCCTACGCCTTTCTGTATGCTGGACGAAATCGATGCAGCGTTGGACGACCGGAATGTGGAGCGATTCTCCTCTTATTTGCGGAATTTGAGCGAAAAGACCCAGTTTATCGTCATTACCCACCGCCGCGGCACAATGGAAGCATCCGATGTGCTTTACGGCGTAACCATGCAGGAGCAGGGCATCAGCAAACTGCTGCGCCTGGACCTGAACCAAATCGGCGAACAACTGGGCATTATGGAATAAAGGAGCAAATCCATGGCATTTTTTGATAAAATCAAGGCTGGTCTCAGCAAAACAAGAGATGCCCTCAGCAATACTTTGGGCAGCGTGTTCTCCGGTTTTTCCGAGATCGACGACGATTTTTACGATGAATTGGAAGAAAGCCTCATTTTGGCGGACTTAGGTGTGGACACGGCGGTAAAAGCAACTGACTTTTTGCGGAAAACCGTCCGTGAAAATCATTTGAAAACCACCGACGAAGCCAAGCAGGCCTTAAAAGAGATTTTGGTGGAGATGCTGAACGTGGGCGATACTGCCTTAAATCTCTCCACGACTCCCTCTGTGGTCTTGGTCATCGGCGTCAACGGCGTGGGTAAGACCACCACCATCGGAAAAATTGCTACCCAGTTAAAAAACGGTGGCAAAAATGTGCTTTTGGTTGCCGGCGATACTTTCCGCGCCGCGGCAGCAGACCAGTTGGAGATATGGGCAGGCCGTGCAGGTGCAGACATTGTCCGCCAGCACGAAGGTGCAGACCCCGCTTCTGTTGTCTATGACGGTATTCAGTCTGCCAAGGCAAAAAATGCCGATGTGATTTTGATCGACACCGCAGGCCGCCTGCACAACAAGCAGAACCTGATGAACGAACTGAACAAGATCAGCCGCATCGTAGAACGGGAACTGCCCAATGCAGCCAAAGAGGTTCTCTTGGTGCTGGACGGCACAACCGGACAAAACGGCCTGATCCAAGCCAAGCAGTTTAAGGAGATCGCCGGCGTCACCGCCGTGGCGCTAACCAAACTGGACGGTACTGCCAAGGGCGGCATCGTGATCGCGGTGGCGGATGCTTTGCAAATTCCTGTGAAGTTTGTGGGCGTTGGCGAACAGGCAGACGACCTGATGCCCTTTGAGGCAGAAAGTTTTGTGGAGGCATTGCTATAAAGCGTCATTGCGAGCCGGTTCTCAAACTGGCGTGGCAATCCCCTAAATAGAGGTAGAAACAAATGAAAGTAGTTTTAGCAAGCAAAAATAAGCATAAACTGGTTGAAATCAGCAAAATAACCGAGAAATTCGATATGGAGTTGGTACTCCAGTCGGAACTGGGTGTGGATATTGACGTAGAGGAAAACGGCACCACTTTTGAGGAAAACTCCCTCATTAAGGCCCGCGCTGTGATGGAGGCCACCGGCCTGCCTGCGTTGGCAGACGACTCCGGCATTGCGGTGGACGCCTTAAACGGCGAACCGGGCATCTACTCTGCCCGTTACGGCTTTGACGATTCTCTGGACGATTGGGGACGGCTTGAATTACTGCTGAAAAATACAGAACAAGTTCCCGACGGCCAGCGACAGGCCCAGTTCTTCTGCGTGATCACCATGATCACCCCCGACGAGACCGTCATACAGGCCCGGGGCGAGATCCACGGCGAACTTTTAAGAGAACCGAGAGGGGAGAACGGCTTTGGCTATGACCCCATTTTCTACTATCCGCCCTTGGGCAAATCCACCGCGGAACTTTCTCCGGAGGAGAAAAACGAGGTGTCCCATCGGGCAAACGCACTGAAGGAATTTTACAGGAAACTAAAGGAGGCAGGTTATGCTGACAAGTAAAGAGCGTGCCGAATTAAGAAGTCAGGCGACCACTATCGACACCACTTTGATGGTTGGCAAAAGCGGCATTACCGATACCTTGATCGCGGAAGCGGAAAATCAGTTGGATGCCCGGGAACTGGTCAAGGGCAAGGTGCTGGAGGGCGCAATGATGACGCCCCGTGAAGTGTGCGATGAACTGTGCCAGGCTACCGGCGCAGAAGGCGTGGCGGTGATCGGCACCAAGTTTGTCATCTACCGCTTCAGCGAAAAACTCCAGCAGGAGCGCAACCAAGTGGGTCGGGCCAAGCGGCAGCCCACTGCAAGCGGCAAGAAAAACCCCGTCCGCAAGGGCGCGCAGGCCCGTCGGCAGGCGGCCCAGAAAGTGCGGCAGCAACGCAACGAATATTTCCGTCAGCAGGCCATTGAAAAGGCTATTGAACGGGATCGTGAGAGACAGTTAAGGAATTCTGACGAATAAAAAGAGGGGTGCAATATGGCGCGTATCGGTATTTACGGAGGAACATTCAATCCGCCTCATGTGGGGCATCTGCGCGCGGCGCAGTACGCCATTTCTGCGTTAAAATTGGAAAAACTCCTGCTGATACCGTCTTGCATTGCGCCCCATAAGAAATTACCTAACCATACGCCCACTCCTTGGCAGCGCGCCCAAATGGTGAGGATCGCAGCGGGGGAGAAGATGGAAGTTAGTTCAATCGAGTTGGATCGGGGCGGCACAAGTTTTACCTACGAAACGGTGGAAGCGTTGCGCGCCCAATATCCCAATGATGAACTTGTCCTGTTTATGGGAACGGATATGTTTTTGTCCTTTGCCACTTGGCGTGAACCGGGCAGGATCCTGCAAAACGCATCTCTGGGTGTGTTTTACCGGGGTGAGAAAGACGAACTGGAGCAAATTGCCGCACAAAAGGCAATAATGGAAAAAGACGGCGCCAGGGTTTATCTGGTGGAAAACCCTGTGACCGTTATGTCGTCCACCCAACTGCGGCGAATGCTTGTCTTTGGCTGTGCAGAGCCGTTTCTGCCTGCAGGCGTTGGGGAGTATATCAAAGAAAACAATCTTTACGGCGCAGGCCGCAATTACCGAAACCTACCAATGGACCAACTGGAACAAGTGGTTGCGGATTTGGTCAAACCCAGCCGGATACCCCATGTTTTGGGTTGCCGGGACACGGCGGTCAAGTTAGCGGAACATTGGGGCGCAGATGTAACCGATGCGGCCCGGGCAGGTCTGCTTCACGATGTTACGAAAGCCCTCGCCGGCCCGCTGCAATTGACTTTGTGCAGGGAATATGGTAAGATGTTAGACGCTTTTTCGGAAAAAAATCCCAAAGTGCTTCACGCCTTGACAGGCTCTGTTGTGGCAGACAGGATATTCGGAGAAAACAGGGCAGTTGTGGACGCCATCTGCAGCCACACCACCGGCAAACCCGGTATGAACCTTTTGGAAAAAATCATTTATATTGCAGACTATATTGAGCCGAATCGGGACTTCCCCGGTGTGGAAGACCTAAGAGAATTGGCTTTTACAGATTTAGACCGGGCTGTCTTGCTGGGACTGGAAATGACCCTTGCGCTCCTGCGGGAACAGGGTAAGGAAATTTCCCCGGTGGGACTGGAAACACTGGCTTGGTTTCAGGAAAAAAGAAAGGACGAAGTAAAATGTTAAGTGCAAAAGAAGTTGCGTATGCAGTCACAAAAGCCCTGGACGAAAAGAAGGGGATGAATATCAAACTCTTAAAGATCGACAAGGTAAGTTCCCTTGCGGACTATTTCCTGATCTGCACCGGCACATCCAACACCCATGTCAAGACACTGTGCGATCACGCGGAGTTCACTTTGGAACAACTGGGAGAGCCTATGCTGGGCCGGGAAGGCCACCGGGGCAATACTTGGGAACTTTTAGACTACGGCAGTCTGGTGGTCCATGTGTTCACCGAAGACGCAAGAGAATTCTATTCTTTAGAGCGCCTGTGGGCAGATGCCGAACAGGTCGACATCAGCGATATTGTGATCGAGGAATGAGAGAGGTAGGAAGCCATGATTTACGAGCATCAAAAAGTAGAACAAAAATGGCAAAAATATTGGGAAGAGCACGATACTTTCCACACCGATGTGTGGGATTTCTCCAAACCGAAATACTATGTTTTGGATATGTTTCCGTATCCTTCCGGCGTGGGTCTGCACGCAGGTCACCCCGAGGGTTACACCGCGACGGATATTATGTCCAGAATGAAGCGTATGCAGGGTTATAATGTGCTGCACCCTATGGGCTATGACTCTTTCGGTCTGCCTGCGGAGCAGTATGCGGTGGATACCGGTAACCATCCCAACGGCTTTACACAGAAGAATATCGAAACATTCTCCACCCAGTTGAAAGAATTGGGCTTTGACTATGACTGGTCCAAAGTTCTGTCCACTTCTGACCCCAATTTCTACAAGTGGACCCAGTGGATCTTCAAGAAACTCTACGAAG
>JAFQDY010000067.1 GCA_017399325.1 Oscillospiraceae bacterium | reverse complement strand
TTTCTTTTTTCCAACTGATATAACTGCTGATGGCAAAGGCAATATCACCCACTGCCAACAGACCGGCGGCTATAAGCCACCAAACCTTGGGGTCTTCCTCTGCGCCGGAAAAGTATGAATCAAAAACTTTATAAACCGCGTAGCCGATATAGCCGATGGCCAGAAGCCGAAAACCGAACACCCGGTCGGGATTCCGTTCGGGGGTGTTGTTCTGACCGGTCTGGCCGGTTATTTTTTGCAGCCAACCCATAAAAGGCCTCCTTCATGTCAGATTCCCAGAAAATCGCTGTCACTACCGCGGTTTTTGTAGCGGTAGAAGAAATTCATATACTTCAGCGCATTGAACCGAACATCGCCCTTGATCTGATACAAGGCGTCCTTGTGATAGATGTTCAGTTTGTTTTTGCCCAAAACGGTCATCACACTGATGTCGTCGTAGAACAGGGTCAAGTCCCCGGCCTGCACCCGGTTACCGTAAAGGGAAAGCCGGCAGGATTCGTCCAGCACAGTCTTCTTTTTGTTCGGCACCACCAAAGACAGCGCGGCGGTTTCCTGATACGCAGGGGACACAAGCATAGATTCCGGATCCAACCCCAGCACGAAATCCTGCTGGTAATCATACCACTGGGCAACATAGGGGAAGGGGCACTCCCAGCCGATACCTACCAGCCGATTGTTGGGCAGGTAGCGGATCTTCCGGCCGCATTTTTTGCAGGTGATGGTGTCTTTTTCGCTGTGGAATGTGGAAAGACCGCACTCCGGACACACATACATAGCCCGCTCCAAGTACTCTGCCAACCGCTTATGGTGGAATACCTGCTTTGTCTTGGTCTCGTCCACGAACAATTCTTTCTGCATCAGGTCGAACAGTTCTTCTTTGGACAGATCCTTGTATTCTTCCGGTTCGATGATGCGGCTCACATAGGCCCGCATAGTGCCTTTTCGGCAAACATCGCTCCAGCGGGGGTGGATGCCGTAGCCGTCTTCAATACGGAAAATGGCCAAAGGCAGACCCAGTTTTTTGATCAGACCGGTAATGGCGGGGTTTGTGTAGCAGGGCAGACCGGAAAAAGTGCGGTTGCCCTCGGGCGCCAACGCGATAGAGCCGCCCTCACGGGCCACCCGGATGCAGTTCATCACCGCCTGTGCGTCGGTGGATTGCTTTTTGATGGGAATGGGCGCTACCGCCCAGGCCAAAAGTTTGGACAAAAAGCCGAGGCTGAACAGATCGTCCGAGGCAATAAAATAGGCGTGGCGGGGAAACATAGCAAAACTGACAAAAAACTGGTCGAATGCCGTCTGATGGTTCATCACGATCAGGCATTGGCGCTTTTTCAGTTCTGGGCATTTTTCAATTTTGATGTGATATTTCCATTTTGTCCAAGGATACACCACCAAAGCCGCCAATCGGATGATCAGATTGTGGCGGGGGCGGATCCAGGGTTTGCGTTTGGTTTTTGTCTGCATAGCGTTACCTCGGGAAATTTACTCGCAATTAGTTTACCATTTCCCCAAAGGTTTTGTCAAGAAACAGGACTTGCTATTTCTGCTTATGAAGGGTATAATATACCGTGAGATACTAGATGAAGGAGGCTTTTCTATGGATCCTATTTATGTAACCGGACACCGAAATCCGGATACTGACTCCATCGTTGCGGCCATGGCCTATGCGGCTTTGCGCAATGCTGTGGGAGATAGAGAGTATGAGGCAGCCTGTTTGGGACATGTATCCGACGAGACCCACATCGTGTTGAACCGCTTCGGATTTCAGCCGCCAAAGCGGATCACCAATGTGTATACCCAGATCAAAGATCTGGATTTCGATACCCCGCCCTTTTTAAGCACCGCCGTAACAGTGGGCAGAGCATGGCGGAATATGCAGCAGCAGAAGAATCTGCCGGCCCTTCCTGTGATCAACGAGGACGGCACACTGTTCGGTATGCTTTCCAGAGAGAATGTGGCCAGTTACAATATGGAACTGGTGTCTTCCAGTATTTTAGAGCCGGTGCCGCTGTTTAATGTGCTGTCGGTGCTGGAGGGCAAAGTGCTCAACGATGCCGGCGAAAGCACCGATACAGTAAGCGGCGAACTGGTGATCGCCCTGCCCCAAAGCCGGGAAAACCTGATGTTCAACCGGAAAGAATCCATCGTTTTGTGCGGCCAGCAGCCGGACATGATGAAACGGGCGCTTCAAATGAATGTAAACTGTCTGGTTCTGTGTCAGGCGGAACTGCCCGAGGAATTGCGGGAGATGGAAACAAAAACCTGCATCATTTCCACATCTTACGATGCCTACCGTGCCGCCCGCCTGATCTTCCAGTCCACCCCCATCGGCCGGATCTGCCGCACGGCGGATTTGGTTTGCTTCCACTTGGAAGACCGGGTGGACGATGTTAAGGAACAGGTGCTGAAATTCCGGGAAAACTGCTATCCCATTCTGGACGAGCAGGAAAAAGTGGTGGGCGTTCTGACCCGTTACCACTTGCTTCGCCCCCGGAGAAAGCGGGTGGTTCTGGTGGACCACAACGAAGCCGCCCAGTCCGTACCCGGATTGGACGAGGCAGAGATTCTGGAGATCATTGACCACCACCGCTTGGCGGACATTCAGACCGCCAACCCCATTTCTGTGCGCAATGAGCCGGTTGGCTCTACCAACACCATCATCGCATCTATGTTCCAGGATAAGGGCCTGATCCCCTCGGCCAATATGGCGGGTATGATGGCCGCGGCCATTATTTCCGATACGGTCATGTTCAAATCTCCCACCTGTACCGAACGGGACATTCGGGCGGCTGAGAGAATGGCCCGGATCGCCAATGTGTCATTGGAAGAACTGGGTCGGGAGATCTTCTCCGCATCGCTGGAACACCGCACTGTGGAAGACCTGCTTCGGGCAGACTACAAAGACTTCCACATCGCAGGCTATAATCTGGCGGTCTCCCAAGTTACCTGTGTGGACAGCGACAAGATGCTGGAACGGAAGGAAGAATTCCTGGATCTGATGAAGGCGTCCGCCAAGAGCGACGATCTTTCTATGATCATTTTGATGCTCACCGATGTGCTGAAGGAAGGCTCGCAGTTGATCTATGTGGGCGACGACGAGATCATTCACCAAGCCTTCGGCGTGACCCCCAAGGACAACACGTTGTTCCTGCCGGGGGTTATGAGCCGAAAGAAACAGGTCATCCCTATGCTCTCTGCATTGTGGGGCTGATCAAAAAACTATTCAAAAAACGGAGGACGGTATGGGTTTTGCGGAACTGCTGGGCAACGAACGGCTGAAAGAAAACCTGCGCATGAGCGTAGGTCGTGGCCGGGTGTCCCATTTTTATCTGATTTCCGGCCCTGCCGGCTCCGGCAAACATACATTGGCCCGGCTGCTCGCTGCGGCGATTCTGTGTCAGCAAGGGGAAAAGCCCTGCCTTTCCTGCCCCGCCTGCAGAAAAGTGCTGGCGGGCACCCACCCGGACTATATCACTGTGGACGACCCGGAACATAAGCGGGTAGCGGTGAAGATCGTTCGGGAAGCCCGGGCGGATATGTATGTGAAACCCAACGAGAGTGACCGGAAAGTCTATCTTTTCCCCCAGGAAATGGGCACAGAGGGTCAAAATGCCCTGCTGAAGATATTGGAAGAACCCCCCGAATACGGCGTAGCCATTCTGCTCACCGACAATCCGGAGTCCATTTTGCCCACGGTGCGCTCCCGTTGTACCCCCTTGCGGCTGTCAGCGCTGCCGGAAACGGTGCTGCGGCAAGCGCTCCAAAGGGAATTTCCCCAAGCAGACGAAGAAAGCGTCCTTGCCGCGATGCAACGCAGCGGCGGTTACTTAGGGCAGGCAAAAGCATTGCTTGCCGACGGCGCAAAGGTAAGCCCCCAGACCCAAGGTTTCGCAGAGAGTTTTGCCAATCGGGACACTTTGGGACTGTTGCAGGTGCTGGTACCTATGGAAAAATGGAAACGGGATCAGGCGATCCCCGAATTTCAGGCATGGCAGCAACTGCTGCAAAATGCCATTGCCTGCCAATCCGGTCAGAAGACCGCGTCCACCTTGGCAAGGCAGTTATCCGGCGCCCGCAGTTCCAAGGAACTGATGCAGGCGGTCGCCGTTTTGCAGAAAATTACCGAATATGCCCAGGGCAATGTGTCCGTGGCCGCCATCTGCGGCTATTTGCAGTGGGCGTTGCGATAAATAAAGGAGTTAACAATGGAAGAACAAACCACAAACCAACTGCCCGAAAAGTTTGAGGTGGTGGACATTCAGTTCCGCCCCGGGCAGAAAGTTTACTTTTTTGACCCGGCAGGCATTACATTGCAGGCCGGTGACCATGTGATCATCGATACCGCCCGTGGGCCGGAGTACGGCTACTGCACCGGCGGCAATCACACCGTGTCCCAAAAGGACATCGTGTCCCCCTTGCGCCCGGTTTTGCGGAAAGCCACCCAGCACGATCAGCGCATCGCCGAGGAAAATCAAGCCAAAGAGAAAAAGGCATACGAAGTGTGTATGCAGCGGATCACCCAGCAGAATCTGGATATGCAACTGGTGGGCGCAGAGTGCGCCTTTGACGGCAGCCGCATCCTGTTTTTCTTCACCGCCGACGAGCGTGTGGACTTTAGAGAACTGGTCAAAGAGTTGGCCGGCGTGTTTCACACCCGCATCGAACTGCGGCAGATTGGCGTCCGGGACAAGGCCAAAATGGTGGGTGGTCTGGGCATCTGCGGCAGACCCTTCTGCTGCGCCAGTTTCCTGGACGATTTCCAGCCGGTGTCCATCAAAATGGCAAAGACCCAGAACCTTTCTTTGAATCCCACGAAAATTTCCGGCACTTGCGGCCGGTTGATGTGCTGCCTGAAATATGAGCAGGACGCTTATGAAGACCTGCTTCGCACCGCCCCCAAGGCGGAGTCCTTTGTGGACACCCCCGAGGGCCGTGGCACGGTGGTAGAGGTGGACCTGCTCCGCCAAAAGGTCAAGGTCAAAATGGAAGACCAGCCGGAAGTGATCAGCACATTTGCCAACACGGATATTGCGATCTTGCGCAACGGCAAGGCCAAGAAGAATGATCCGCCCATTCCCGCGGACTTGGCGCCCATTTCCGGCGCAGGCAAGCGGAAGAAGAAAGAAGAACCGGAGGAAGAAACCGCCGTTCTGGAATCTATCCGCTTTAAGTACTCAGAAGAGACCATCGCTGAGGAAGTGGTTGCCGCAGAACCGGAGCAGCCCGCACAACCGGCACAACCGGAAAAGCCTGCTCAGAAGCCGAATGCCCAGCGGCGCAAACCCCGCAGAGGTAAGCCGGGCCAAAAGGCCAACGCCCAGCCGAAGGCGGCAGAAAAACCCCAAGCCGTCGAGGGCAAAAAACCCAACCGCCGCCCCAATCACCGCCGCCGCAGACCCCAATCGGCAGAAAAGAAAGCATAAAATAAAGGAGCACCCTTGGGCAACACTCCATAAGGAAGTAATGCCCGAAAAAAGCGTAATTTCCCGCCATTCGGCGTTAAAAATGCTCGAAATACACCAAGTATTTCTGCGCTTTTTGCCTTGACTGACAGAAAATCCCACTCTTTTCGGGTGCTATGCAGTTTTGAAATGGCAACTTTTTTGATTAACAAATAATAAAATTCCCGGAATGCTGACGCATTTCGGGAATTTTTTATGCAGTTAAGCGGAAAAGGGGGCGTTCAAAACCAATACTTCCTTATGAAGCGTTGCCCTTGGGTGCTCCTTTTTGCGTTTGCCCTTATTTTTCCACCATATGCACGTTCAGGTGGGGGTATGTCATCTCGATGCCCTTGGCGTCAAATACGGCCTTCATGGCATTCATCAGGCGGAAATTCACCGTCCAGTAGTCGTCGGCGGGAACCCACACGCGCAGCACATATTCAATGGCGTGGTCGCCGTAGTTGGTAACACCGGCAAAGGGTTCGGGGTCTTTCAAAACTTCGGGCTGGTCAGCCATAGCAAGCAGGGTGTCCAGCACCAGCCGGGGGTCGGCATCGTAGGACGCGGTCACGGCAATGTCCAGACGGCGTGTGCCGGTGGTGGTGTAGTTGACGATCTCAGCAGCCACCACCGCAGAGTTGGGGATGGAGATCAGTTTGTTATCGGGGGTTGCCAGTTTGGTGTAGGCAAGGCCCACTTCTTTCACCGTGCCGGACTGACCGGCGATCTCCACATAGTCGTTCGCGGTGAAAGGCTTTGTGTACAGCAGGGTGAAACCGCCGAAAATGTTGGCCAAAGCATTCTGTAAAGTCAGAGAAACGGCCAAGGTCAGCACACTGGCCAGCGCCACAACGCTGGTCACATCGATGCCCAGCCGGGCAGCCACGATCAGGCCCAAAAGTAAGTACAAAACAGGCTTGAAAATGCCCAGCACCAACTTGGTCAGTTGCCCGTCCAACTTGGTTTTGCCCAAAGCCAGTTTCAGAACTTTCATGATCAGTTTGACTGCCAGAATACCAATGACGATCAAAATGATGGCGGGCAAGGCCTTGCTGACGGAAAAGTTTACAAATACATTCAAAATATTCTTAAAATCCATTTTTACATTCTCCTTTTATTTGATTAGATCTTTTATGACTTCGCCTGCGATGATCATACCGGCAACCGCCGGCACAAAACATACCGAGCCGGGCAAAGCGTTGCGCCCTTCCGGTAATTCTGCCCGAGCCGGGTCGTCGGCAGGAAGATCGGTTTTGATAGGGTCTTCTGTGGAGTAGACCACCTTCAGCCGGTCGATGCCCCGCTTTTTGCACTCCTTGCGGATGATGCGGGCAAGGGGGCAGACGGAAGTTTCGGAAATGTCGCCCACCCGAAATGCGGTGGGGTCTAATTTGTTGCCTGTGCCCATAGAGGAAATGATAGGTGTGCCGGCCGCCTTTGCTGCTGCGATCAGCATCATTTTGCCGGTGACCGTGTCGATGGCGTCCACCACATAGTCATATCGGGTAAAGTCAAATTCACCGGCGGTCTCCGGCAGATAGAATGTCTTTCTGCCGTTTACAAGAATGTCCGGATTGATGGCTTTCACCCGATCGACCGCCGCTTCTGCCTTGTCCATACCCACGGTATCCACAGTGGCCAAGATCTGCCGGTTGATATTGGTGAGGGAGATGGTGTCGTGGTCAACAAGGTCCAGGGCACCAACGCCGGACCGGGCCAACGCTTCTACCACATAACCGCCCACACCGCCCAAACCGAACACGGCCACCCGGGCGTTTTTCAGTTTTTCCATAGCCGGTTTTCCCAACAGAAATTCTGTGCGGAAATAGGGATTCATAGGCACCACTCCTTTTATTTATAGTATCACGGCTGGAGGTTGGTGTCAAACAAAGAGAAAATTTTCTTGCAACTTTCTTTCGTTTGGGGTATAGTTAGGACAAGAAAGGATCGTGAAACTGTGAGAGATTTTAAGAAAATTTGGAAGGTGTTTGCCACCTTTTTCAAAATCGGCGCATTCACTTTCGGCGGCGGCTACGCCATGATCCCGCTGATCCAGAAAGAAGCGGTGGACAGACACGGCTGGGTCACGGAAGATGACATTCTGGACATCATTGCCATCGCCGAATCCACCCCCGGCCCTATCGCTATCAATTCGGCAACTTTCGTGGGCTATCGGGCCTGCGGTGTGCTGGGTTCTGTGGCGGCGACGCTGGGCGTGGTGCTGCCTTCTTTTGTGATCATTTTCGCCATTTCCTTTGTATTGCGGCAATTTCAGGAATTGAAAGCCGTCCGGTATGCCTTCCACGGCATTCGGGCAGGTGTTCTGGCACTGCTGTGCAAGGCCCTGTGGGGTATGTATAAGAAAAACAAGAAGAATTGGGCGTCCTATCTGGTAATGGCAGGTTCGTTTGTGCTCACCGGCATTTTTGATGTGAGCGTGCTGCCGGTGCTGGCAGGCTGCGCAGTGTTCGGCCTGATCACTGCAAGGCTTATGAAAGGTCAGGTGGCCAAATGATCTACTTGGAACTGTTTTTGACCTTTTTTATGATCGGCGCATTCACCTTTGGCGGCGGCTACGCCATGCTGCCGCTGATGCAGGAGCAGGTGGCCCTGCGCTGGGGCGATGTAATCGGGCAGGAGACCATCATCAATTTCGTTGCAGTCAGCGAATCCACCCCCGGCCCCTTCGCCGTCAATATGGCAACCTATGTGGGCTCGGAAATGGGCGGCCTTTTGGGTTCGGCCTGCGCCACTTTGGGCGTGGTGCTGCCCTCGTTCATCGTCATTTTGATCGTGGCAAAGTGCTATGACAAATTCCGGGAATCTTTTGTGGTGAAGGGTTGTATGTCCGGCTTGAAGCCTGCGGTGGTGGGTCTGATCGGCGGCGCGATCCTGTCGGTGGCGGCCGGTGTGTTCTTCCCGGTGGGATTGACATTGACAGTGCTGCAAACCCCGGCATTTTACCTGTCGCTGGGGATTTTCGTCCTGATGCTGGTGCTGGCATTCAAAAAACTGCACCCCATCATTCTCATTCTCATATCCGCCGCTGTGGGTATCGGTATCGGATACCTTGGTTTATGGTAAGCAAAAGAGCCGCTGCTTGTTAGCAGCGGCTC